>JBFHRT010000040.1:0-9896 GCA_041591575.1 Spongiibacteraceae bacterium | reverse complement strand
TTGGCGAAACGCACCCGGTATTCGCCACGGTCACCATCGCTGTCAGCGGCGGATAGCATCGCTCGTCCGTGGTTGCAGGTAGTCCGGTTGCAGATAGTCCGACAGCTGCTGCTCCACCTCGGCCAGCACCTGTTGCGCCGCCGTGCTCGCCGCATCACTCAGTTCCAGCCCCGGCGCCAGGCTCTGGGTTCCCACCAGGTACACGGTGACCCGCTGCGGAAAACCGTCACCGAAAATGCGCCGCCCGGCGTAAAGCGCGTGATCCCAGCGAAAGGCGTGCAGGTTCATGCCGGCCTCGGGCAGGGTGGCCAGCTCTTCGCCGCAGAGCCGGTACACGGCGCCGGCTTCACCACCGCTGCAGGCGTCGACGATGATCAGTTGGTCGCAGCCGCGGGCCTGGAACATCACCGCCATGCCGTCGGTGGCGGCGTCGAACAGCCGCAAGGCCGGCGATACCGAGGTCCAGCCGCGCGCTGCCAGTTGCGCCAGCACCCAGCAACCGGCGCCATCATCACTGCGCGCCGGGTTGCCGCAGCCAATCACTGCCATCATGTCCGCTTTCCCTCACTCGGGGTGCCGGGCTGCGTTGCGTTCTCCTTTAAACAGCGCGGCTCTCATATTGCAGAGACCGTAATAGCAGAGGCCCACAATCCAGAGGCCCTCCATTGTTAAACCGTGCGCAGTCGATTCACGACACGCGAAACGTCGCCAACTGTTTGCCGCTCTTGCCGTCGTAGGCATGCACTGTGCACACCAGGCAGGAGTCGAATGAACGCGCAACGTGCCCCACCTCCACCGGGTCGGAGGGATCGGCGATGGGCGCGCCAATCAACGCTTCCTCCACCGGGCCGCGCTGGCCGGCGCCATCGCGGGGGCCAATATTCCAGGTGGTTGGGGCGACAATCTGGTAGTTGTGAATCTTGCCGTTGCGGATGTCGACCCAGTGCGCCAGCGCGCCGCGCACCGCCTCGGTGGCGCCCCAGCCGCGACCGTCGGTCTCGCGCGGCTTGATGTACCAGGGGTCGTCGAGCACGAACTGCTCCAGGCAGCGCAGTGCCTGCAGGTAGAGCTTGACGGTCTCGTGCAGACGGGCGAAGTGGCGCAGCAGCAGGTTGGGCCCACCCATGTTTTTCATCATGTCCAGCACCAGCGGGTCCTGGTGCTGCCAGAACTCACCGTGGCTGCCGCCGGCGATCAACTGGCGCGCCAGCGGCCCCGCCTCAAGACGGCCGTATTCGTGGTGCGACACCGCGGTGGACCAGGAGTAGTTGCCATCAAAGTCGCGCCCGGTCTTGGCTATGGGTGTGGTCTCGCGGTCATAGGGGTGCACCGGGTCGAGGCCTTCGTCGTACCAAGCGCGCGCCGTGCACTCGCGCACGCCGGCCTCGTCCACCGCCAGGTGGCTGTCGCTGTCCATGTCGTAAATGCCGCTTTTCATCAGCAGCGCTGCGGCCCGGTCGGCCACCGTGGGGTGCTGGTATTTGTCCTCGTGAGGCAGGTAGCCCCAGGACAGGAAGCGGTGGGCGCCGCCACCGAATGTGTCCAGGCCGATATCGCAGCCCATGCGCCAGTACAGCCCCAGATCGGAGTCGGCGTGAGCCGGGCTCTCGTCCAGCCAGGCGAGGAAGTCCTCGTAGCTGCGCACGGCGCAGTAGCGCTCGATGCTGCAGCCCAGCAGCACCGGCTCCAGCCAGGTACTGCGGTAGTACTCGAGCACGGCGCGGGCGCGGGTGATGTCGGTGAGGGTGGGCGCGCACATGACGCCGCCGGGCACCATAAAACTGGAGTGCGGCCACTGGCCGCCGAAGATGGCGTAAACCTCCACCGGCTTGGACGAGGCGGTGATGCCGATTTCATAGTGGCGGCCGGTGTAGGCCGTCCAACGCGCGCAGGCTTCGGCGTAAAACGGGCTGCTTTTATATTTTTCGTTGGTGAAATCGATGCTGAACAGCGCGTAGTGGTGGCGCGGGATACTCTGCAGGGTCTCGGTGATCTGGCCGAGATTGCGCGCGAGAATGGCGTTGCGCGGTACTTCGGTCTGCCAGGCGGTATCCAGTGCCCAGGCCGCGCAGTTGAGGTGGGAGGCGCCGCAGATACCGCAGGTACGCGGAGTGACGATCAGCCCGGCCTGGGGGTCCTTGCCGCGCAGAATCACCTCGAAGCCGCGAAACAGCTCGGCGCTGGTCCAGGCGTCAGTGACCACGCCGTCCTCGATGGTGACGCGTACATCGAGGTCACCCTCGACGCGCCCGACCGGGGAGATATCCAGTGTTTTGGTATTCGCCATTGGCAGCTGCTATCCGTTGTCGATTATTGCTTGTCTGCCCTACTGCCTTACTCCTGAGCCCACGCTCTACCTCAGCCTAGACCATGGCCACAGCACCCGCTCCCTCAGCGCGGCGGCGCTCACTCCCGGTTCACACTCCGCCTCACACCACAAAGATGTCAGACTCGGCCCAGGCCGGCGCCACCGCCTTGGCGGCCGCCGTCAGTTCGATATAGCCGGCGCGATCTAGCCCCTCGGGCAGATCCTTCGGCACCCCCATCAGGGTCTGGCTCTTGAACACGGTGCCCGGCGCCAGATCGAAGAAGGGAAACTCCGGCTCGGTGCAGCCGATGCAGGGCATGCCGGCGCGGGTCTTGGAAGACTGCAGGTTCCACATGATGCGATTGCAGGGCGAGTGGGTCATCGGCCCGCGGCAGCCCAGGTCGTAGAACAGGCAGCCCTTGCGCTGGCCGAATTCGGTGGCCGACACCTTGTAGGTAAAGTGCATGTTGCGGGTGCAGCCGGTCTGGGTGAAGCTGCTGAAAAAGGTGCGCGGGCGCTGAAAATCGTCCAGCTCGATGTCGGCGACGCGGCCGGTAGCGATCGCCACCAGGATCTGGGTGACCCAGTCCGGGTGGGCCGGACACCCGGGAATATTGATCACCGGAAAGCCCGATTTGCTGAGGAAGTCGGCACCCAGGGCACCGCCGGGGTCGCGCTTGAGAAACTGCAGGCCCTCGGAATCGGTGGGGTTGGGGGCGGTGGCCGGCACCCCGCCCCAGGTGGCGCAGTCACCCACCGCCACCACGTACTCGGCGATGTCGGCCAGCTCCTGCACCCAGTTTTTCATCGGTCGCCCGGCAAAGCAGTTCCACTCGCCGGTGCCATTGGGGGCGTTGATCACCGTGCCCTCGAAGGCAAAGATGTCCAGCGGCGTGCGCCCCTGCAGCACGTCGTCCAGCAGCCGCTTTAGATTGTCGCCCAACTCCATACCCAGTGACGGGTGCCAGAGTATATTGATGCCAAAATCGGTGACCAGGTCGCAGACGCTGGGCTCCTGGGCATTGAGAAAGGACATGGTATTGCCCGAGCAGGCGCCGCCCTGCAGCCACAGCAGATTGGCCATGTGATAACTCCCCCTCTTCGGCTGACCTTATTCAAGGCTAGCCAATAAACCCGCGCACCGCCTATGGCTCGTACTGGACCGATAACTGCAGCGGAATGCGGATATGAAAACGGGTGCCGCGGCCCGGCTCGCTGTCCACCGTGATCACGCCACCCAGCGCCTGGCTCACCAGGTTGTAGGTGACGTTGAGGCCAATGCCAGTGCCGCCGCGGTTGCGCGCGGTGGTGAAAAACGGCTCGAAAATGTGTTTCAGGTGCTCGGGGGCAATGCCGCAGCCATCGTCTCGATAGACCAGGTCCAGCGTCTGCTCCCGGCGCTTGGCCTCAATGCGAATATGGCCGTTGTCGCCCTCGCGGTAGGCATGCATCAGGCTGTTTTTGATCAGGTTGGTCAGCACCTGAGACAGCGCACCGGGATAGTTCTTGAGGGTAAGCGCCTCGTCACAATCCACCGCCACTTCGTGCGGGTGCTTGCGCAGCAGGGGGTGCAGGCTGGACAGCAGGTCGTGGATCAGCTCATGTAGGTTGAATTCACGCAATTGACTGCTGGAGCGGTCCACCGCGGTCTGCTTGAAACTGTTGACCAGCTCGGCGGCGCGCGTGAGGTTGTTGAGAATCATGTGCGAAGACTGGTCGAGCCGGCTCAGGAAGCCCTCCAGTTCGGCATCGGCAATGCCGCCCTCGCTGCGTTTGCGCTGCAGGTCAGTGACCGCACTGTGCAAAATGGACGAGGCGGTAATACAGATACCCAGCGGGTTGTTGATCTCGTGGGCGACGCCGGCCACCAGCTCACCCAGCGAGGCCATCTTCTCCGACTCAACCAGCAGCTCCTGGGTGCGCTGCAGTTCCGCCAACGCCGCTCCCAGCTCTGCGACCTTGCCTTCCAGGTCGGCATTGAGGCCATGCAGCGCACACTCGGTTTCCTTGCGCTCGCTGATGTCGTGAATGATACCGACGAATCCACGGCGATCGCCGACGCGCATTTCCGCCACCGCAAGATCAATCGGAAACAGGCTGCCGTCCTTGCGTTGCGCCTGCACCTCGCGGCCGATGCCGATGATTTTGGCCTCGCCGGTCTGCTGATAATTGCGCAGATAGCCGTCGTGGCGGCTGTGGTAGGGCTCGGGCATCAGCACGTTGACGTTGAGGCCGATCACCTCGTGGGCGCGGTAGCCGAACAGTCGCTCCGCCGCGGGATTAAAGGAATCGATAATGCCGTACTCGTTGATGGTGACAATGCCATCCAGCACCGTGTCCACCACCGCCTGCACCTGGGCGGAGCTTTCCTGCAGCGCGCGCTCGGCGCGTTTTTTGCGGCTGATATCGCTGGTAACGGTACAGGCCCCCACCAGCTCGCCGCTGTCGTCGCGCAGCGGGTAGATGGCGAAGCTCACTGCCAGCAGGCTGTGGTCTTTACGCAGGTGCTCGCTCTCGGTGGCGCGCAACTGGCGGCCGCGGCGGGTCTTGTCCAGCGCCTTGCGGATCTCACCCGTACGCCGCTCCGGCAGCAACATGCTGTAGTTGCAGCCGATGGCCTCATCCGCTGCATAGCCGTAGAGCTTTTCGGCACCGGGATTCCAGCTGGTGATGCGGCCGTCAAAATCCAGGCTCAGGATGGCACTGTCGCTATGCTCCAGTACCGCAGCCAGCTCGCGCAGACGCTGTTGGTCGGCAGTGGCCGTCGGTTGCCCCCTGTCTTTCTTCATTGGAATGCGCATTTGTCCGGGTATGCTCTCGCCTGTGGCGGGCGCGGAGCCGCGCGGCACAACCTACCCACGCCGTGGAAGCGCAACCACTGTGCTAGCACCACAGCGGCATTGGCACCGCGACCTCCCCCGCCTCTGCAGGCCACCGATGCTGGCTCCCAGTAAACGCGACCCAGATTCGCAGACAATCCGTACAACTCCCTATGTCGGCCGCCGCAGGCGAGCGCCGCGTGCCTCTGCAGACAGCTGGCTATGCCCACTCACAACAGCATGTCCCTCACTCCAATATAGCTGCCGGTTGGCGGCGGTGCGCTAATACTGCCATCCAATTGCGAACCATTCTCATTAATAATAGAATGACGCCGCGCCAACCTGCGTCCATTGATGGAGCCCACGCATGCACCGCCTGATCGTCCTGTTCTGCTCGCTGTTAGTTGCCGGCAGCGCCCTCGCCGGCAATGCCGTGTCTGCGGCCTCCAATAACAAGGACAGCCACTACGCCAGCCACTATGCCAGCCACTACGCCGACCTCGCCCACGCCGTCTATGAAGACGCGCTGCTTACCGCCCGCGAGCTACACGAGGCCATCGAGCGCTTTCTGGCGGCACCATCGCCGCGCAGCCAGCGCGCCGCCCAGAACGCCTGGGTACAGGCGCGTATTCCCTACCAGCAGAGCGAGGTGTTCCGCTTCAGTAACCCGGTGGTGGACGACTGGGAGGGTCAGCTCAACAGCTGGCCGCTGGACGAGGGGTTAATCGACTACGTCAGCGACGACTACTTCTATGAGATGGGTAATATCGGCGCCCAGCTCAATATCATCGCCAATCCGCTGATCGACCTCGGCGGCGACCAGCTGGACAGCCGCGACATCAGCCCCGAGCTGCTGGCCTCTCTGCACGAACTGGGCGGCTCCGAGGCCAATGTCGCCACCGGCTACCACGCCATCGAATTCCTGCTCTGGGGCCAGGACCTCAACGGCAACGGCCCCGGCGCCGGTGAGCGCCCGCACACTGACTATGTGATTGGCAACGGCTGCAGCAACGGCCACTGCGAGCGCCGCCGCGCCTATCTGCGGGCCGCCGCCGAGCTGCTGGTGCGCGACCTGGAGAGCATGGTGGCGCAATGGGCACCGGATCAATCAGGCAACTATCGCGCGCAGCTGGCTGCCCTGCCCGCCGATGCGGTGCTCGCCAAGGTCGTGTTTTCCATGGGGTCACTGGCACTGGGCGAACTGTCTGGCGAGCGCATGAAGGTGGCACTAGAAGCCAACTCCACCGAGGATGAGCACGACTGCTTCAGCGACAACACCCACTGGTCGCACTACTACAATGTGCTGGGCCTCAAGAACCTGTACCTGGGCGAATACCAGCGCCTTGATGGCCGCTGGATGAAAGGCCCGTCACTGGCCCAGCGCGCCGCCGAGCAGGCTCCCGAGCTACACCAGCAGATGCTGACGGCGCTGGACGCAAGCCTCGCTGCCGTACGCCAGATAGTCGATGCCGCCGAAGACCGCGACACCCCAGTGAAGTTCGACCAGATGATCGCCGAAGGCAACCGCGGCGGCGCCCTGCTGATCGGCGCCGCTATCAACGCCCTGGTGCAACAGACTGCCACCCTGGAGCAGCTGGCCCAGGCCATCGGCGTCGACCCCAGCCTGGCCAACCGGCTGTAACAGGTGGCCGGCGCTCCCAGCGGCCGGCGCCCGGCAACAGCGCTGTTGGCAGCGCTGCTGACCGTGAGCGCCTGCAGCAAGCCACCCGCGCCCCTGGCCAACGCGCCCGCCGGCGCGGCACTCGTCCACGCCCAGCGCCAGCACAACACCCTGCAGCAGCCGGCGCCGGCCTTGAGCCCGCAGCAACGACTGGACTTCAGCCTGGGGCGTAGCTTCTTTCGCAACCCCTGGGTCACCGCCCCCAGCACCACCACCGCCCGCGACGGCTTGGGTCCGCTGTACAACGCCAATAGCTGCGCCGCCTGCCATCAGGACAACGGCCGTGGACGCACGCCCGAACAAGCCCCCCGCGGCCACGGCCTGCTGCTGCGCCTCAGCGCCACTGGCGCAAATAACACCGCGCCCGAGCTGGGTATCACCCCGCACCCGCTCTACGGCGGCCAGCTGCAGATCCGGGCCGTACCCGGCGCTGCCGCCGAGGGTCAGCTGCAGTGGCAGCAGGGCCTGCAGGAGCGCGTGTTTGCCGACGGCCACCGCGTGCAGCTGCAGCGGCCGCACTACCGTATTGCCAATACCGAAGCACAGCCCCAACTGTCACCGCGGCTGGCGCCGCCATTGATCGGCCTCGGTCTGCTGGACGCCATTGCCGATCAGACCCTGCTGGCCAGCGCCGACCCCGATGACCGCGACGGCGACGGCATCAGCGGCCGCGTCAATCAGGTGTGGGATGTGCAAGCGCAACGGCTGCGCCCCGGTCGCTTCGGCTGGAAGGCCGGCCAGCCCACTCTGCTGCAGCAGGTGGCGGCAGCCTTCAGCGAGGACATGGGCATCACCTCAGCGCTGTTTCCCTCCCCCGTCTGCCCGGCCGCCAATCCCCAGTGCCGGGGTCTGCCCCAGGGCGGCGCACCGGAGATCAATGCCAAACTGCTGGGCGCGGTGAGCGACTACGTGGCCAGCCTGGCACTGCCGCCCTTCGCTAATACCGACGATCCATTGCGGCAGCGCGGCTGGCAGCAATTCCAACGCGCCGGCTGCCAGCACTGCCATCAGCCACAGCAGCGCAGCG
The DNA here is from genome assembly GCA_041591575.1 of Spongiibacteraceae bacterium. Lineage (GTDB taxonomy): Bacteria > Pseudomonadota > Gammaproteobacteria > Pseudomonadales > Spongiibacteraceae > JBFHRT01. The sequence continues at coordinate 2,061 of JBFHRT010000040.1, read as the reverse complement.
GGCCCCACCACCTGCCGTGGCTGGCAAACCAGACCTTCTATCCCTTCACCGATCTGCTGCTGCACGACATGGGTGAAGGCCTGGCCGACCACCGCGCCGAGTTCGGTGCCAACGGCCGCGAGTGGCGCACCGCGCCGCTATGGGGCTTGGGCTGGCAGCTGGCCGTTGCCGGCGATAGTCGATTCCTGCATGATGGGCGCGCCCGCAACCTGCTGGAGGCCATTCTCTGGCACGGCGGCGAGGCCCAGTCTTCCACCCAGGCGGTACTGGCAATGGACGCCAGCGATCGCGACGCCCTGATTTACTTCCTGAGCACCCTCTGACAACGGTTCTGACTAAGGCCCTGACGACGATTGCAACCATGACTGCTACTCCGACTGCTTCTTCCAGGACAACAACAGCACGCTCTGCCCGTTTCTGGTTCCCCCTGCTGCTGACCTGTGTGCTCAGCGCCTGCGGCCGCGCACCCGAGCAGCGGCTGCTGGAGGACACCACTAACGGCGTCATCCTGCCGATATATCGCGACTTCGCCGAGCGCAGCAGCGCGCTGGCCAGCAGCTCCGCCGCCTTCTGCGCCAGCGAGGCTCGCAGCGACGACCACTTCCTGCAGCTGCGCGAGCACTGGCAGCAGGCCGCCAGCGGCTGGGCACAGGCGCAACTGCTACAGCTGGGGCCACTGTTGGTGGACAACCAGAGCTGGAAAATCCAGTTCTGGCCAGACCGCAAGAACCTGGTGGCACGCAAGGTCGAACAGCTGATTGGCAGTGGCGATGACCTCACGCCGCAGCGCCTGGGCGAAGCCAGCGTCATCGTTCAGGGGCTGTCGGCACTGGAATACCTGCTGTTTGATCCCAAGGCCGGCAGCGCGCAGCGCTACCGGGGCGGCGATGTGGGTGACGACAGCGCTGCGCGCCGCTGCCAGATGCTGGCGGCCACCGCCACCCGCCTTGCCAACACTGCCAGCGCCCTGCGCGACGGCTGGGAGCCGGCGCAGGGCAACTACGCCGGCGTGCTGACCACTCCCGGCGCTGACAACAGCGAATACCCGGAACCCCGCGCCGCGCTCACCGCGCTGGTGGACAGCCTGGTCTACACGGTGGAGCTGATCAAGCGAGACAAGCTGGAACGCCCGCTGGCACTGGCCGCGACCGGCGGTCGCGCCAACCCCTACCTACTGGAGTGGTGGCGCGCCGGTGCCGGCAGCGCCGCCATCGCCGCCAACCTGCAGGGGCTGGCGGCGCTGTATCGCGGCGGTGAAGGCGTCGGCCTGGACGATTACCTGCGCAAGCTGCCCCGGGGCGAGGCCCTGGCCACCGCCATCGAGCAACAGCTGGCAGCAGCGCAGCAGCAGTTGGCCGCCGCCGGTACTTTTTCAGCACAGCCTCAGGCGCTGGTCGCGATGACCGCGCCGGGCTCGGCGCAGCGACAGGCACTGCTGGCCTTGCAGGCGGCACTGAGCGAGCTGCTGCGCCTGCTCCAGCACGAGTTGCCGGAGGTCACCGGCATCACCCTCAGCTTCAACGCCAACGACGGCGACTGAGCATGGCCGCCGAGCTAAACCGCCGCCAGTTTGTCGCCGCCGGCGCCGCGCTGCTGCTGTGCCCAGGCGGCGTGCTGGGCAACAGCCGCGGCACCGGCTCGCCACCGCTGCTATATAGCGCCGCCAGCAACAACCGCGGTCAGCATTTTCTCTGTGGCTGGCGCGGCGATGCCCTGGCTTTTCGCAGCCCCGTAGCGGGACGCGGCCACGACGCCTGCTTCCATCGCCAGCGCGGTGAACTGATTTTCTTCGCGCGCCGTCCCGGCACCGTCATCGAGGTGCTGGACGCCGACAGCGGCCGGCACCAGCACCGTATTACCGCCGCGGCCAACCGCCACTTTTACGGCCACGGCTGCCTCAGTGCTGATGGTCGATACCTTTACACCAGCGAAAACGCAGTGGACCGCGGTGGGCTCGGCCTGATCGGTGTCTACGACTGCGGTGACGGCTATCGCCGAATCAACGAATTGGCCTCCGGCGGCATCGGCCCCCACCAGCTGGCGCTGATGCCGGACGGCCGG
>JBFHRT010000039.1:0-10009 GCA_041591575.1 Spongiibacteraceae bacterium | reverse complement strand
GGGTCCAGCTCGATCCAGCGCTGCGCCGCGGCGATCGCGGCCTCGAGGTCCTGCCCGTAGACCGCGACGCGCACCGCGCGTTCGGCGATAGCCGGATTGTTCTGGATTTTATCGGGATCGGAGCCGCAAGCGAGAACCTGAAAATTGCAGGAATCGCCTTAAGTTAATGGCATTGGGGTGCGCCGTGCGCACCGGCCGGCTGCCACATCCGCGCCGGCAGGAAAAAATGGTGCGCACAGCGCACCCTACAACGACATGCAGGGCCAATAGCGAACAGCCGCAGGCGACGTGGCGATCTCCATCAGCACCTTGCCACCCGGAACGAGATTGCCGCGTCGCGGCACCGCAAACAACGCGGTCCCGCTCCTCGCAATGACTCGCGCTTTTCAATCCCTTAACCGCGGATCAATTAGCCGGCGGCGCGGCGAAATCGGCAAACAGCAGCGCCGGATGGGTGAGCAGGGTAGTGACCAGTTCCGCCTGCGAGCGGGTGGCGGTTTTGGCGAACACGTCTTTGAGCTGGCTGCGCAGGGTCTCGTGGCGGCGGCCGCTGGCCTCGGCCATCTGCTTGAGGTTGTGGCCGCGCAGCAGGCCCTCGCACAGCCGCTGCTCGCTGGGAGTCAGCGCATAGTGCGTAGCCAGGGCGCTGAGGTCGTCGGCGTAGCCGTCGCCGGCCTGGTGGATGAAGACCACAGCACCGGCGCCGGCCACCGACTGCCCGTCGCGCCCGGCCAGCGGCATCAGCACCAGGTGGAATGGCTCACCCGCCAATGGCCGCACCACCTGCAGGCCCAGTTCGGAGCTGTGCTGGCCAATGGAGGTCTTCACCGCTTCCATCACCCGAAATCCCACTTCGCTGTTGAGCGTCGGATCGGCCAGGTCGAAGCGGCCATCCACCAGCGATACGCCGGGGTTGCGCGCAAAGAACTGGTCGGCGGCGCGGTTGCGGTCGCTGGCCTCGAAGTGCTCGTTGAACAGCAGTACCGGCACCCTGATCAGCGACAGCCACTCACCCAGCGACTGCTGCTGACCCTGGGTGTCGATGAAATAGCGGTGCATCTGCAGCGCCCGACGCAGGTGCGGCAGCAGCCGGTTCAGCAGCTGGCATTCTCCCTCGGAGAATCCACCCTGCTCGACACTGCGCTGCATGGCGACAAAGCTCACCCACTCGCCCTCACGCTGCAACAGCGCCATAGCGACATCGTGTATGCCCTGGGGAATGGCCCAGCGCCGGTACAGCTCGCTGTTGCGCTGGTAGTCGTCGACATTGTCCAGGTGCAGGTTGGTGCAGTAAAAACGCCCGGGCGGCGCCTCCAGCACATGCTCCAGCAGGCGGTCGCCGCTGGCCAGGTTGCCGGCGATATAGATGCCCAGGTACTCGGGCTCGATGCGGTAGGGCCAGCCGCCCTTGATCTCCTGGGTAACGCGGTTGCTGATGCCCAGGGTACCCGAGCGCAGGTCCAGCAGTTCGCACAGCCGCGCCATGAAATCCATGAAGAAATCGGCAGTGGCGACCGAGGCGTAGAGGCTGGCGATCAGTTCGCTCTCGGCGGCGAGCAGGCGCCGGCTGCGCGGCCCCTGCTGCGACAGCTTCACTTCAGCCATCGCCCAGTTCCTCGGCGCTGCCCGCCAGCCAATAGGCGGGGCTGAAGTAGAGTCTTGCGGCCAGCTGCGCCAGGCTGTGCACGCCGGCCTTGCGGTAGATGGATTTGAGGTGGCTGCGCACGGTGTCCAGCGAGCGATCCAGACGCTCGGCCATCTGCGCCGGCTCCAACCCGGCGAGAACCAACTGGCACAGCGCACGCTCGCGGGCGCTGAAGTCGAACAGGCTGGCCAGCAGCGCCTCGTTCAGCGCCGGCGGGCGGTCGGCCAGTAACAGCAGCACCCGCTCGCCACTGGCCTGGGGTTGCACAAATACATCCAGCTCGCCGTGGCGATGCCGCAGTGCACCGTGGCCGTCGGCCGGCAGCCGCGGCAGCGCCAACACCTCGGACAGGCCAGCGCCGCCCAGCAGCGAGCGGGCGCGGGCATTAACCAACTGCACGCGATCGTCGGCATCCAGCAGCACCAGCGGCAACGGCAGCAAGCCCAGCACCTGGGTCATGGCATCGACCCGCGACACGCTGGCGCGCAGCTTGCTGAACAACTGGTCGGCGCAGGCGAAGTGGGGCATCAAGTATTGCAGAAAGTCGCGCTCGGCCTGCAGCGTGGCCAGCAGCGAGGCGGCATCGCCAGCGGATGCGCGCAGCGCCAGGGCCGACACCCCGCGCTTGTCCCACCACAGCGCGGTGACACCGGCGCTTTCCAGCACAAAACTCAGCTGCTCGCCAGCGGCGGCGACAGCGAGCAGCTGGGCCTCCAGCGCTGCCGGAGCGTCGCCAAACTGGCTGTCGCTGCGCACCGCCGCGTAGGCGTGGACACTGCCGCTGGCGGCATCGCGAAAACCCAGGCACAGCAGTTCCGCGCCCAGACGCTGCCCCAGCGCTTGCAAAAAGCGCCGCCAGGCCGCGCCGTCGCCGACGCTGGCGTAGAGTGCATCCACGGCCTCGCTGCCGGCGGCCAGTGGCGGCACGGCGCGGCGGTCAGTGACAAGCCGTGTTTCGGTCAATGAGGTATTCCTTTACAACGGGGGCACAGCAGTTTCCGTTTGTATCACGAAAACGCGGCAATTGGCAGGCGCTGGACTAGGCCGGCACACCGTAGCGCCGACGCAGGCGGGCGTGGCGATGGCGAAACAGCGCCCGATACAGCGGCAGCAACAGCCGGCCCAGCAGCGGCATACGGCTGCGGTATCTAACGGTGTCGGTCAGCACGCAGCCGGCCGACGTGGACTGCAGGCGCCGCTCGTGCTGCCAGTAGACATTGCCCCAACTGCGCGAGCGTTCCACAAAGCCATTGGCATCTATCTGCTCAAAGTAAAAGCGGTGGTGATCGACGGGAAACAGCCCCAGCAGCAAAATCCGGCTGTAAAACAGAGGCTTGCGCTGCGGCCACTGTGCAATAGGACGCTGCCGCCAGCGCCGTGGCGCGGTCATGCGAACCCACGGCGCCAGCTCGCGGTTGACGTCGCCCAGGGTCGCCTCGCTCCACAGCGCATCGGCGTCCTCGGCCAGCTCGCTGCGGCAGCTAAAACCCAACTCACTCACCTCTTGCCTCCCTTGCCTCCCTTGCCCGCGCCTGCTTGCACCCGGGCACTACATGATTGACTGGGCCTGCACCTCGACCACCAGCGGGCGCCCGTCGACCATTTCCACCAGCACCCGCTCCCGCGTCTTGCCGGTCACCGGCTTGCCCTTCACCGTGAAGCTCTCAATCACAACGGCGGTGACGCGGGCGCGGCTGGCGCCGTCCAGGTATTCGATGCGGACATCACCGCGCTGATAGCGATAGTTTTTGGCGACCGCCCAGCCCTCGCGCAATACCTGCAGGTATTGGTCGCGGCTCAGGCGCAGCACCTGGGTCTGATCGCTGGCCGATAGTGTCATCACGATGCGCACCTGGGGACTCAGGTGGGCGGCGATGCCATCGGCATCCCGGCGCTCGATGGCGGCGTCGGTCTGCGCCAGCAGTTTGTGGATAGCCGCATCGTTCAGTGTTGCGGCGTTAGTCGCCGCCGCCAGTAGGCAAAGGGCAAGCGCGAGAATCATCCGTGAATATGGCTGCATGAACAGACTCCTATTGGCAGGGCGTGCGTTCTGTATAACAGGTTTTTGCAGCCGGCGGCAGTCGCCGGCGACTCAGCACCGATAGCCGTCCGCCGCTTCGCGCGCACAGCGCCGCACCAGCGCCAGCTCACTCGGCTGCGACAGTGCCTGCTCGGCCCGCGCCAGTGTCTGCGCGATGTGCTGCCGGGCCAGTTCGCGCAGGCACTCGTCGGCGAGTGCCACCAACATGCCGAGCGCCTTCAGCAGCCACAGCACCGCGTCGAGGTTGCCGGCACCGTCGCGCGCGATGGCGCGAAAGGCATCGTCCAGCATATCCTGCTCGCTGACCTCAGGCACGGCCACCCGGTCGTAGCGCGGTGGCTCGTCCGGCCTGTCGCTCAGTGCCTGGCACCAGGCGGTAAACAGCCGCAGTTGGGTGCCAATTACATCAATGGCGGTGCCGGAATCATTGACCGCCGGCGACAGCGCCCGGCTGGCGATCTCCGACAACACCACCAGCCCGAAGCGCGGGTCTTCGTCGAAGGTGCGCTCGTCGCCAAGCACGAACGCGGCGGCGATATCGGCGTCGGTCTCAGCATTGTCCGCGGCACCATCCACATAGGCCAGCGCGCGACAGGGCGCCACGAACGCTCCCGGCAATGCGGCGACCTCAACACGCGCATTCGCTGCCTCCGCCCACTGCTGCAGCGCCGGCATGTCGACGCGCTGCACGAAACCCACCGACGGCGCGCACACCGCGCGCGCTCCGGCAGCGCGGCCAGCGACGCTAACACCACCGAGCGTCGGCGCCCGCCGACGCTCAAGCAGCGCCCGCCGGGTGGCGGCCTCGACATTGTCAATGGTGGTGCCCATCCGGCCCAGCCGCGCAATGCGGTCCACCCAGCGCACAAAGGTCACAATCACCAAGGCGAACGCCAGCAGGGTCAGCACAAACAGGGTGAAGCGGCCGGCCTTGTCGTACACGGCGTTCTGCAGCGCAACAATGGCGACAATGCTGAAGATAAAGGCGGCGAGAAACGCCGACAGCGCGTTCTGAGACACATCGTCGGCCACCACCAGCCGAAAACAGCGCGGCGTCGCGGTACTACTCGCCGAGGCATAGGCCGACACCATCGAGCCCACCGCAAAGGTGGCGATCACCAGCATGCTCGCGGCGATGATTGACAACAGCGTTTCGATGGAGCGCGCGGTGATGGAGGGCACCCAGTCTGACAGCCCGAGACCGTCGGCGGCACTGGCCAGCAGCGCGCCGACTACCGAGACAACGCACATCAGCAGCGGCTTGACCCACAGCTGCTCGCCGATACGGTTGCGTAGAAACTGCCAGCGCGAATTCACCGCCACCTCCCCGGCCGCCGACGGGCGCCGGCTGCGGCGGCCCTGAGCGGTGTTAAGCTTCAGCTATCGCTAAAGATAGTCGAGCGGGGCAGGGGGCGCTCACGGCGGGGCAACAGCGGACCACTGCCCAGCGACTATACTCCTTGGCAGACCGACCCGCACAGGCACCGACCATGAGCGCGACCATCACCGAAATTGCCCCCGACCTCTACCGGCTGTCGCACTTCCTGCCGGACTTTGGCATTCAGCTCAACCAGTTCCTGATCGTCGACGACCAGCCCTTCCTGATGCACACCGGCTTCCGGCACGGCTTTGATGACTCGCTGGCCGCCGTGTCACAGCTGATCGACCCGGCCACCCTGCGCTGGATCGGCTTCAGCCACTTCGAATCCGACGAGTGCGGCGCCCTCAATCCGTGGCTGGCAGCAGCGCCTCAGGCCGAGCCGCTGTGCAGCGTGGTGGGCGCCATGGTGATGGTCAACGACTTTGCCGATCGGCCGCCGCGCGCGCTCGCCGACGGCGACACCGTGGACCTCGGTCGCCACCGGCTGCGCTTCCTCGCCACCCCGCACCTGCCCCACGGCTGGGATGCGGGCTTATTCTTCGAGGAGCACGAGCGCACGCTGCTGTGTAGCGACCTGTTCTTTCACCCCGGCGACCCGGAACCCCTGATCGAACACGGCCTGCTCGAGCGCGCCCGCGCCGCCATCATCGAAGGCCAGGGCGGCCCACTGGCCGGCGACCTGCCCTACACCGCCAACACCGAGCCGCAACTGCAGCGCCTCGCCGCCCTGCAGCCACAGACCCTGGCTCTGATGCACGGTTCCAGTTTTCGCGGCGACGGTGGCGCCGCCCTGCGCCAGCTGGCGACACTGCTGCGCGAAACCATCGGCCCCGACTAGCCCTGTAGCTTCAACAACCCGGCGACAACAATCATTCCGTCGATGCCGCCTGTGGCAAGCAAGGTACGGGCTTTCGTTTTTTCGATATTCACCTTGGGCAATTCATGCCGTCGCTCGACCGGCACATTGGCCGGCCATTTTCCACATGCAACCGCAACCTCGCATGAGCGCAGCCCAAAATTCTAGCGACAAGACTGACGGTGCAAAGGCGGTAGGATAAGGACAACTGCCGCAGCCATTGCCTAATGCAGTACTATGCCTAGTAAAAAACAAGAGAGCATCATCCATGCGAAACAACGCTTCATCGCCATTGGCAGGCACGCTGTTTGGCGGCTTATTTCTGGTTATGGGTCTCGGATTCCTGATCGGCATGGTAGGCCACCCCCTCTCCGATTACCTCGCGGCCCGGCACTGGCAGCCGATGCAGGCCACCATTCTCAGCAGCGAGCTAAAAAGCTACCGTGGTGACGACAGCACCACTTACAAGGCCATCGCCAGTTACCGCTATTTCGTTGGAGACCGTAGCTACCAAGGCTCGCAGGTGAGTGTGCAGGACATCGCGGACAACTTTGGCGACTACCAGCAGACCATGGCGGCCAAGCTATCCCGCGCGCAACGCAGCGGGGAACCGGTACCCGGCTGGGTCAACCCCGATAACCCCCACCAGGCACTGCTAGATCGCGAATTGCGCTGGACCTTGGTGGTTTTTCCAACACTGCTGTGCAGCGTGTTCGTCGTTATCGGCGGCGGCATCGTCTATATCAGCTGGCGCAAACAGGCTGCTACAGACGCGCAATCTGAAACCGGCGATCAACCCTGGCTGGTCAAACCCGAATGGCAGGCGAGTGGCATACTCTCGCAGAACCGTTTAGCGCTTTGGGGTTGGTGGATCGGCGTGCTGTTTATGAGCGCATTGCTGGTGCCACTGCTGTGGCAAATGCCAGGCGCGCTGAAAAAGGGGGAGTACGGCATTCTGTTCGGGCTGCCCTTTGTCGCCATCGGCTTGTTGGTGCTGTTCAAAGCTGTGCAGCGAACGCTAGAGGCCCGGCGGTTTGGCCGCGCACCGGTAGTGCTGACCCCCTTCCCCGGCCAAATTGGCGGCGTGGTAGCCGGCTATATCGATGTGGCTCTGCCGATGGATCGCCAACACCGCTTTACCGTCACGCTAGAGCAAATGAAAACTGTGGTACGGCGTTCTGGCAACAAGACAGAAACAAGCACCAGTAGCGTATGGGAACTCAGCGCCCCGGGCCAACTGAACCACTGCACGCGCGGCACGCGGGTAGCCTTTTCATTTGCAGTTCCGGAGGGTATGCCACCGTCGAAGACCCAAGGCGGTAGCGGCTACTGGTGGTCGTTGAAAGTCAGGGGAGATATTCCCGGTGTCGATTTCAACCGCAGTTACGAGATACCGGTATTCGCCCACCACCAATCCGGCGCAGCACACAGGTCCGCAGCAGCCCCAACGGCCGCGGTGACGGCGCCCACGGTGAGCGCGCCATCCGACTTCAGGCCACAGCTGCAGCGGCTGCTCGATATTGAGCAGCAGCGCGACAGCATCACCATCAGCCAGGCCTCGGGCAGCCACCCCATGGGCTGGCCGATCACGCTGTTCGGTGCGCTATTTGTCGCCATCGGCATCGGTGTCGGTATAGCGCTGCCCGAGGCGGCGCTTATCATCCCGATCGTATTCAGCGGCATGGGCGCTCTGTTTGCCGCCATTGGCATCAGCCTGCTGGCGACGGGATATCACACCGTGATCGACCGCGAAGAAATCCTCCACGAAACCCGCCGCTTCGGCCGCGCTAGTCAGGGGCAATGCTGGCCACTGACACAGGCCAAAGCGTTGAATATCGTCCAGGGTGGCTCCAGCAGCTCGGGCCGCAAGACCACCGAATACTTTCAGCTCAAGCTGGCATTAACGGATGGCAGCAGCATCACGATGGCTCACGGCATAGCCGGCCGCCAGGCAGCGCTGCAACTGCAGAGTATGATCATGCAGCAAGCCGGCATTCCGGCAGAATCCCTTTCGATGAAGGCGAGCTGAATACGGCGCCACTACTGTGATTGACTAGTGGCGTACTCGACAGTCAACGTTCAGATACTCAAGCACCAGCGCTTACTGACCAGGCATCTCGCTAAGCGCTGGTGCGCGATTGATTGACTCTTCAGGCTTTCGAAACAAAATCTTTCCAAACCCCAAAGGGCTGCCATATTTTTTCGAGATCTTGCTTCGCGTCAGATTCGCGCTCTTTCAATACCTCAACTCGGTATCGATAGATAAAAGCGGACACCCTCATATTGGCAGCGCAATGTATCCACACCTTCTCCACTCCACGGCTTTTCAATGCATGAGTAAATGCTTGAAAGTCTTCTGAGGTAGGATTTTTAAAATCAACAGGGATGTGGATATAACGCAGCCCCAGTGATTGCAATACCGCCCCCTCGTCAGGGAGCGCATTTTCTACGTTGTGTGGCGCGAGATTAATAATAGCTTGATAGCCCGCATCACGAATCAGCTGAAATTGCTTTTCGGTGGGTTGTCCAGAAGTGCTGATGGACTTGCTGATGGGCAGATAATTATAAATACCTTCCAGAGAATCCTTGCTTGTCTTCAGGGGGGTATACTTTTCGACCATCGTCAACAGAAAGCCCTTGATGGTTTTAATGGTACTAAGTGCCATGACTGAAACCTTAAACTAAACGCCCCAAGGGCGGTGCTAAACGTGGCGCCGCAGCGGTCTAACGCCACTACTACCACCGCTATTTATGAAATCTCCGAAACGAGGACTGACATATCGCTAGCCTCATAATAAACGAGAGCCCTTGATCGAGGCGAAAAATTAGGTGCCAACTCAGCGCTTTTCAACCTGGGAGGAATGGCTACAGTAGCGCATAGTTGCGTCGTGCAGTAGCCGTCGAAACGACGAGCGGGTAACGGCGGCCGCCATCGCGCCGAAGGGCCTTAGGGAAGGGCGGGCAAATAGATAACCTGCCCCCGACTTACCCGGCGTTGAGCGCTGGCGAAATGGCTCAGCCAAAGCCCGCGGCACCGAGTTCCGGGAAGTGCTGCTCCAGCGGTGCCGGGCGGCCGAGGTAGTAGCCCTGGGCCAGGTCTACCTCCAGCTCGTCGAGCAGCGCCAGGGTGTCAGCGTCTTCGACGAATTCCGCAATGACCTTTTTGTCCATGCCGTGGGCCATGGTCACCACCGCCTTGACCAGCAGCTGGTCGGTGGGGGAGGCAGACAGGCCGCGGATGAATTCTCCGTCGATTTTGACGTAGTCGCTGGGCAGGTGTTTGAGGTAGGCCAGCGAGCCGAAACCGGCGCCGAAGTCGTCCAGTGCAAACTGACAGCCCAGCTGCTCGACGCGATCGGCCAGGCTGCGCGCTTCCACCAGGCTGTCGATGGCGGCGGTTTCGGTCACCTCGAAGATGAGGCTATCGGGATCGGCGCCGGTGCGCTGCAGTTCGCTGGCGATCAGCTCTGGCAGCACCGGATTGGCCAGCGACAGCCCCGACAGGTTGATCTCAAAGCTGACCCGGCCGCGGCCGTTGCCGTTCACGGCCTTCGACAGCTCGGTGGCGCGACTCACCACCCACTGGTCAATATCCCAGATCAGGCCGTGGCGCTCGGCCACCGGCAGGAAGGCACTGGGGGGCACAATGCTACCGTCGGCCTCGCGCAGGCGAATCAGCAGCTCGTAGCACTGGCCATCGGACTCGCCGCGAACCGGCACAATGGGCTGGGCAAAGAGCACGAACTGGCGCCGGTCCAGCGCCTGGCGGATGCGCGCAATCCAGGTCAGGCGCTGCTCCATCTGTTCCTTGTGGCCGCCGGCACTGTGGTAAACGTTGACGCGGTTGCGGCCAGCCTCCTTGGCCGCGTACATGGCCACATCGGCGTCTGCCAGCAGGTGCTGGTCGGCACCGTCGCTGCCGTGTGCCGTGGCCACGCCGATGGAGGCAGTCATATGCACCCGGCGACCGCCAACCAGCAGGGTCTGGGCCTCCAGCGTTGCGCGCAGCTGCTCCGCCGCCGCCGCGGCCCGTTCCGCGTCGACAGCGGGCATCAGCATGGCAAATTCGTCACCACCCAGGCGCGC
>JBFHRT010000038.1:0-10025 GCA_041591575.1 Spongiibacteraceae bacterium | reverse complement strand
GGTGGATCGCGCCGAGGCATTGGCGGCGCTGGAAGAGCAGCGCGATTTTCTGCTGCTGATTCTGCTCGGCGCGACCATTGTCGCCATCGCGGTTTCCATTCTGTTGGCGCGCAGCATTACGCAGCCTATTGTCAGCCTCAGTCGGGCGGCGGTGTCGATCGCCGGCGGCGATTTTAAGCAGCGTATCCATCATCACAGTCGCGACGAGCTGGGTATGCTGGCGCTGTCCATTAACCAGATGGCAGACCGCCTGATTGAGGCCAACACCTCACTGGAACAGCGGGTCAGGGAAAAGACCCAGGAGCTTGAGCGTCTCAACAAACGCCTGGAAAGCACCAATGTAGAGCTGGAAGAACAATCCAGAATCGATGCATTGACCGGGGTGTGCAACCGCCGCAGTTTTGACGAAGAGCTGGTGCGTGAGTGGCGACGCTGCTGTCGCGCAGCAAAGCCGCTGGCGGTGCTGGTCATCGATATCGACTTTTTTAAAGCCTACAACGACGCCCACGGACATGCCGGTGGCGATAAGGTGCTGCGCGCGGTGGCGCAGGCCCTGGCCCGCTGCGCTCGCCGCCCGGGAGATATGGTGGCACGCTACGGCGGTGAAGAGTTTGCCGCACTGCTGCCAGATACCGATGAATCGCGGGCGATGGTGGTGGCGAGGGAGATGCAGCGCGCGGTTCAAATGCTGGGCATTACCCACCCGGGTTCCACGGTGTCCTCGGTCATCTCCGTCAGCATGGGTATTGCCAGCCGGGTGCCGTCGCGCGACACGGTGCCGCAACCACTAATAGAGGCGGCCGATGCCGCGCTGTATCGTGCCAAGGCCAATGGCCGCAACTGCATTGAATCCGCCGGCGCCCACGCCAAGTTGAACATCGTCAAGTCCTGAGCGGCCCCGCGCCGTGATTCACTGTTTCGATCATCGATAAAAACCCGCTCTATCTCCGTGCTTCTGTAGCGATCTTGCAGGAATCGTGTGCTGTTTAACGGTTCTGCGTGGGCGCCCGCCTACAATGGTCGCATCCGTCGACGCTCCGGCGGATTCATAGCGATAACAAGGAGAATAACCATGAGCATTGGAAGGCAGTTTCTGGCTGGCGCACTGCTGGCGGCAGCCGCGGTCAGCTCCCTCGCCGCGGAATTTGAAAACGTCATCGGTTTTTCCACCAAGACCGGATTTCGCGCGGTGTTCGCCTGGCAGGCCGACACCCTGGTCAGCGGTGTGGTGGAATACCAGGTCAACGGCGGCGAGGTACAAACCGCCGTGCCGCTGGTCAATGTTGCAGACCGCGCGCAGATGGCGGTTATCGATGGCCTGCAGCCGGGCCAGAGTGTGAGCTATCGGGTGCGCGACCAGCTCAGTGGCGCAACCTCGGCCCAGTCCGGCTTTGTTGCCGGCAATGCCTACAACAACTGGAACGGTAGCAGTTATACCCTCAATGCCTTGGTGCAGCTGGATTCCCAGGGGCTGCCCGCCGGTGTGCCCTGGGATCAGGGAGTCGGCGACCTCGCCGACGGCATGAAGATTGTTGCCGAGCGCCTCTATGACGCGATGGACGGCTACGCGCAGATGGGCAGCGTGCTGGTCACCGACACCGTGCTCAACTACCCGCTGAACCTGCCCTTTGGCGCCCAGGCCAGTTTTGGTGGCGCCTGCGGCACCCAGAACTTCGACGGCACCGGCGCTGTGGGCCACACCCTGGCGGATTTCCTGGTGCAGACCAGCATCCCCTTCGACAGCCATACCTTCAGCGGCTGGATGATCGACAATCCCTGCGTCGGTTTCTACATCGGCCGCGTCGGTCAGCTGGTGGTGCCCTGGGAGGATGACCTGCACCTGGGCTACACCATGACTCACGAGCTGATGCACTACGCCTTCAATGCGCCGGACCTGTACAGCCTCAACAGCGACGCCGACTGCCGCAACATGGACTGGGACGGCTCGCTGATGCACAACACCGGTGGCTGGAACGGTTCACGCTGGGAGCTGACCGAGCTGGACCGCAACCCACAGGCGACGCCCTGCGCCCACGGTTCCGAGCCCTATACTTGGCAGGAGCTGCGCGTGCGCTACACCCAGGTGCCGGCCAACGCCACGCCGCAGCATGTGGTGGACAGCCAGGCCCGCGGCAACCCCACCGGCGGCGAGCTGGAAATCTGGGTGCTGGACCACGAGCCCGGCAATTCCCGCCTGTGCCGCTACGGCAGCCCCGATTGTTTCTGAGCCCTGACGTGCCCCGCGCAGCGGGGCACTGTGTTTCTCTTAAGCGCTGCCACAAATTTATGTGATGCAGGTCACGCGCTGTTGACGGCTGCGCAAAGCCGTCGCGATAATGGCTCACGAAAATTTCGTAGGGCTTTGCGTGATCATCATTGCAGTCATTCTGGTCGTCGCGCTGGTGGTTAGTGTCGGCGCCCGTATCACCGTCGCACTCGATACTCCAGAGCGGCGCGTGCGCGATGCCGCTGAATTTCTTCGCCAGCGGCGCATGCAGTTCAGCCCAGCCCCCATCTTTGTCAGTCCCTTTGGCGAGCGCGTGGTCGCTTTCGATCTGGCTGATCAAGGTCTGTACCTGGTCGGCGGCGAGCGCGTCACTACGCTGAAACAGCAGCAGTTGCGCCGTGTCAGCGTGCGCGCAAACGGCCATGTCATCGCCCTGGTATCCGCTAGCGAGCGGCGCGTCGATCGCGCTGCCATCGAGCGAATTTTAAACGCGGGCCTCACCGAGTTGCGAGTAAGCATTCACTACCGCGGGGTGGTAGATGATGAGGTGTTCACCCTGGCGTTGGCTGACCCGGAGGCACTCAAAACCGGCGCCACTACCGCCAGTGCGGCTGTCGACCAGGCGGTGGAAAGCTACCTGCTGATTGCTGAGCGTGTGCAGCAGGGAGCGCTGCAGGCGCAGCGCGATTTGGAGCGGGTGCGCGATGAGATCGAGCAGGCGCGGCGCTTTAAGGCATTGCCGGCACTGCTGGAGCTGGAAGACTAGTTTCCGCTGTTGCTGTTTGCGTGGCCCCTTGCCCTGACAACAGCTCGCTGTTGGGTCGCTACGGTGCATGCCTGCCGCTTGGTGAGCAGTGGCGGAGCGCAGATTTACCAGCAGTAAAATTGTGATGCGCGTCACTTTTTGTTGACCTGTACGGCGCAGCGAGCATAATGCGCGCGAACGCAGTAAAGGATGTCGCGTGATTGTTTTCGCAGCCATTGTCGCCCTCGCGCTTGTCGTGAGTCTTGTTTCCCTGGTCGCCTCCAAACTCGATACCCCTGAGCGTCGCGCACGTCGCGTTATTGACTGCCTGCGCGAGCGACCGGGGTTCACTCCCGACCAGATCTACGTCTGCCCGTTTGGCGAGCGGGCGGTGGCCTGCGATGTGTCTGCGGGCAAACTCTGCTTGCTGGACAGCAGCGGCATCGTGCCGCTGCGCCAGAAACATTTGCACAGAGTGGCGGTGCTTGCCAATGGCAGTCTTATTGCCGAAGGAAGCGCAAAAGGTCGCCGCGGCAACCGCGCCGCCATTGAGCGGGTGCTGGCCACCGGCCTCTATGAACTGCGGCTGGAGATTAGCTACCATCGTAGCTCCACAATCGAGCACTTCAGCGTGCTGCTGGCCGAACCCTTGGCGGTTGGCGTGGGCATCACCACGCCGGGCATGGCGGTCGAGCAGGGTGTGGACTGCTATCAGTTGCTGGCGCAGTGGGTGGAGCAGGGCGTTGAGCAGGCCCGGCGCGAGCGTCTTGAGTCGATTCCACTGCGTGATTACGCCGCAGCGATGGAAATCGAGGACGTCAGCGAACAGGATTTGCCGCCGGAACTGCGCCGGGGGCTGCGTCGACACGAGGCCGTGACCGGCGACGCGGATTAGCCAAATCTGGCCCGGTTCCAGCAAGCGGAACTGAGGTGACGATCAAGGCAGTGCGATCACAACAGTACGATCACAGGAGAGTGTGTCCGTGTTCGAGTGGATCTTCCTTCCCGATGCCTGGGTTGCGCTCACCACCCTGACGGCGCTTGAAATTGTACTGGGCATCGACAATATCATCTTTATCTCAATTCTCGTCGGCCGCCTGCCTGCCGCCCAGCGCGACTTCGCCCGCCGCATGGGGCTGGCGCTGGCGTTAGTAATGCGCCTGGCGCTGCTGTTTTCTATTGCCTGGGTGATGGGGCTGACCGAACCCTGGCTGGTCTTCTGGGGGGTAGAAATCTCCGGCCGGGACATCATCCTGGTGGGCGGCGGCCTGTTCCTGCTGGCCAAGGCCACCCACGAGATCCACAACAGTCTGGAGGGCGTTGAGGCGCATGGCGGCGCGGTACACGCCGCCAGCCTCGGTGCCGTGCTGGCGCAGATTGCGCTACTGGATGTGGT
The DNA here is from genome assembly GCA_041591575.1 of Spongiibacteraceae bacterium. Classification (GTDB taxonomy): domain Bacteria; phylum Pseudomonadota; class Gammaproteobacteria; order Pseudomonadales; family Spongiibacteraceae; genus JBFHRT01. Next base: position 5,657 of record JBFHRT010000038.1, on the reverse strand, counting down.
GTTCTCGCTGGATTCGGTGATTACGGCGGTGGGCTTGGTGGAATGGATCTCGGTGATGGCCATTGCCATTGTGCTGGCGGTGCTGGTGATGCTGTTCGGCGCCAAGGCGATTGGAGAGTTTGTCGATACTCACCCGACTCTGAAGATGCTGGCCCTGGCCTTTCTGATATTGGTGGGGGTCACGCTGATGGTAGAGGGCTTTGGTGTTCACGTGCCCAAGGGTTATATCTATTTCGCGATGGCATTTTCCGTGGGGGTGGAAATGCTCAATCTGCGTATTCGCCGCCGCGGCCAGCCAGTGCGGCTGCACAAGTCCTTGCGCGCAGACCTACTGGAGGGTGGGGATTCGCAGGGGCACGGATAGCGCAGCGCCGTGTGCTAGCAGGCGCTGTCACTCAATGCCGGCGGCGGCAAAAATGTTCAGGTGGATTGCGTAGTGCGAGACGCCAGAGGGGAGGCGAAACGATGTAGGTGCGGCTTTAGCCGCACAGCCCGGGGTCCGGGGGCTGCCCCTAATCCCGCCTTGTCAAAAACGACATTCCCCAAAAGGCACTAAGAACAAAAAAGGCCGGGTCACCCCGGCCTTTTATTTGCTAAAGCGGTTTACGCTTCAGATTTGGCGCGACGCTTGCGGCGGCGAGTGACCATGGCGGTCTTGGCCAGCTGCTTTTCGGCGCGCAGCACCTGGCGCTCGATACGCGCTTCCAGTGCAGCCACTTCCTTCTCCGCGCGAGCGCGGATCTTGGCAGCCTTGGCTTCAACAGCGGCACGCAGCTTGCTCTCGGTGGCGGCCAGGCGCTTTTCTGCAGTGGCCAGCTTGGCGTTTTTGGCAGCAACGGCCTTGGCGTCTTGCTTGGCCGCGCGCAGCGCGAGCTTGGCATCCTTGAGTACGGCAGCGCTCTGCTGAGCCTTGGCGCGCGCAGTGATCACGGCGTTTTTGGCAGCAGCGGTGGGCTTGGCCTTGGCTTTGGCGCGCTTGTCGGCAACCGCTTGCTTGGCCTTGGCGGCACCGGCTTCGGCTTTGGCTACCAGCTTCTCGGCGCTGGCCACGGCCTTTTCAGCCTGGGCAATGTCCTTGGCAACTGCCTTGGTTACCGCTTCCAGCCCCGGCGCCGACTTGCGGCCGCGCTTGGCCGGAGCTGCCTTGGCAGTGGCTTTCTTGGCGGCGGGAGCCTTCTTCGCGCTGGTCTTGGTGGCAGCGGTTTTCTTGGCTGCGGCCTTTTTAGTAGTGCTCTTCTTGGCGGGAGCTGCTTTCTTGGTCGCTGCCTTAGTGGTCTTCTTGGCTGCCGCCTTGTCATCTTTCTTGGCAGCGGGCTTCTTGGCAGGTGCTTTGGCCTTGCGCTTGGCCGGCGCTTTCTTGCGCCCTGCGGTTTTGGCTACCGCAACTTTGTCAGCCGGTGCATCCTGCTTGGCTACTTCCTGGGGAGCGATCACGGGTTCAGCAGTCTTTTGCTCGATCGGTGTGGCGCCATTTTCTTGTTCGGCCATTCGCAGCTCCTTGTAAGCAGTGGGTTAAAAATTCGGCGCACATTCTATGATCAATGCCGGCAGTTGTGAATGAAAATCGCTCGCTGGCGCGAAAATATTTTCTGTTTTCATAAAAAAGGTGGTAGTTGGACGTTCAAATACTGAAATTTTCTATGGGTGTAACTGCAATGTTGTAACGGTTGCTGCCAATGATTTACTCGGTCTTATTTCCATTTACAGATTTTGGCAATTGTCGTAGCTTGCTGCCCGAGCGTTTTCGCTCGAATGAGCATAACAATAGTGTTACCGGAGAGTTGCAATATGAAAATCAAAAAACTGGTATCCGCCTGCACCCTGGCATTGCTGGCCGGCGCGGCTCAGGCGAAGGACTTCAACTACAACTATTTCGAACTGAACATTGGTGAATCTGAAACCGATTTTGCCGAAGCCGATGTGGTTTCCTTTGGCGTCAATGGTCAGCTTGCCAACGGCGTCCTGCTGAGCGCGGGTTACGCAAACACCGAGTTTGATAAATTCGAAGTGGGGGGCGTCGACTGGATTGATGCCGGCCTCGACCTGGAACTCGATTTGTTCGCTTTCAGCTTCGGCTATGCGACGCAGCTGGACGACAATGCCGCTGCTCATGTTCGTTTTACCCTGGCTACCGGTGAAACCGATAGCAACCTCGATGCTCTGGATGGCGAAGATGTCGACCAGATCGGCATCAGCGCTGGCGGCCGCTACTGGCTGGCGCCGGATGCCGTAGAACTGTTCGGCGATATCGGCTGGGCTGAAACAGAGGTTTTTGACGACGAAGACGACGGTGTTTCCATCGGCTTTGGTGTGCGCGCTCACCTGGCTGAGGTCGTTACCATCGGTTTGAGCTTCACTCGTGAGTTTGACGACGACGACACCGATACCGTCGCCCTGCAGGGTCGCCTGCAGTTCTGATCCCTCCCCCGGCTGCGGGCGGTTTGCCCGCAGCCCTCACAAACCCTCCCGTAGGCCACCTCTAGCTAGCGTATCGGCTTGTATTTGCCACAGTGCTTGTCTGTAATAGGGCAATCTCCACAGCAGTTGCGAGCGCAGCACCATGGTTGCCAACAAATCTGACAAGGGCCCGAAAGGCGGTGCTTCCGGTAGCGGGTCGACCGGCAGGGGCGGCGCTAAACCCAGCTTGATCGACGACCTGCTGAATGTGGCCGGGCGTATCACCGGCAGCATCGTCGACGTGGTCAAGGCCGGCTCGGCCATTCCGCTGAGTTACTCCGATGGCTGGTTAAAAGACCTCTACATCAAGTCACTGGACCCGGAACGGCTGCGTGCCATGGCCGAGGCCGGTGAATTCCTGCGCGATGCCCGCAAGGTGGCCGGTCTCAACCTGCGCGAGCTGGCAGAGGCGCTGGGGCTGAATGATACCGAGCTGCTGGAAGAGGTAGAGAGCGGCCGTGCGACCCTGCCCTTCGATATGATTCTGCGCATCGCCTCGCTGGTGGCCCGCCACGATCCGATACCCTTTATCCTCAAATTCGTGCGCACCTATAACCCGGCGCTGGAGCAGCGCCTGGACGAATGGGGTATCAGCCGCCTGCCCAGGCAGTACGAGCGCGAGCGCCGCTTCACTAATCTGCTGCGCCGCCACGACCTGCTGCGGGAAATGTCTGACGAGGAATTTGACCGCTTTCTTGCCTACCAAAAGGGCGCGCTGGACTATGCACTGAGCATTATGCAGGCGGAGCGCGGTGGCGAGCGGGAAGAGGGCGGTGACGAGCGCTGAGCATTCGCTGCCGCACTTTCGCAAAGCGGCGCCGCCGGCCGCCGGCGACTCCCTGTTTAAGGAGGCCCGGGGGCTGGAGTGCCTGCGCAGCGCACTGCAGCGCTGCGACAGCGGCGAGTTGCGTGTTCCCGAAGTGTTTTCGGTCAGCGCAACCGCGCTGGAGATGCAGCGCATCCACTCGCGGCCAGCCAGCAGCCGGCAGATGCGGGCGCTGGGCAGGGGGCTGGCGGCCATGCACGCACTGCCGCAGCCGCACTACGGCTTTGGTGAAGACAACTTCATTGGCCTGTCGCCGCAGCCCAACCGGCTGTGTGACAACTGGGGCGAGTTTTTCACCGACCACCGGCTGGGGTTTCAGCTGAGGCGAATCCACAGCGCTGTGGTGCGCAGCGAGTTTGCGTCGGTGCTGCAGCGCAGTCGCCATCAACTGATCGACTTTCTTAACGCTCACTGCGCCCATCCCAGCCTGCTGCACGGCGATCTGTGGAGCGGCAATGTGCTGTTTGACGAGCGCGGCGCCTGGTTGATCGACCCGGCGGTTTACTGGGGCGACCGCGAGGCCGATCTCGCCATGACGGAAATGTTCGGCGGTTTCAGCGCGGAGTTTTATCGGGCCTACGACGAGGTCTGTGCGCGCAGCGAGGTCTATCCGCTGAAGCGCGACATCTACAATCTCTACCACTACCTCAATCACTACAACCTGTTCGGCGACGGCTATCTGGCTGCGTGTCGGCGCGGCATTGCGCAGCTGCAAGCACTGCCGGGCTGAGTCTGCTAATGGCTGGAGCAGGGCTGCGCCGCTGTCTCAACCAATGCGCCGCGGATCGCCTACCGGCTTGGCTTCCACCTTGTGCTTGGCATTGTTGATGGCGGGACTCACCGGGGTGGCCGTCAACGGCACCCGGCTGCCGATCAATGCCTTCAGCAGCGCCTCCGGGTTTTCCTCGTGATTCAGCCAGCGCTGCGCCTGCCCGGTGCTCAGTGTCAGCGGCATGCGCTGGTGGATGTGTTCAAAAGCGCTATCGGCAGGCTCGGTGACCACCGCGCAGGACAGCAGCTGTTCCTGCCACAGATCCCAGACCCCGGCCAGCAGCAACAGGCCGTCTTCGGCCTCCAGCAAGTAGGGCTGCTTGCCGCCGTCGTCCTGCCGCTGCCATTCGATAAACGCGCTCACCGGCAGCACGCAGCGCCGGCGCCGGAACGGCCCCTTGTAGGCGCGGCTGCTGGCGATGGTTTCGATGCGGGCGTTGAACATGGCGTATTTCTGATTGGGCTCTTCGCGTGACCACTGCGGGTGCAGCCACCAGCGCATATAGTTGAAGGCAATGCGCTCGTCCCAGCGGTGCACCACCGGCACCGGCTCGGTGGGCGCGATATTGACGGTGGCGGGCAGCGGCGGATCGGGGATGCTGTCCGGGTCCAGCCCCAGCTCCGCCAGCTTGAGCCGGGTCCAGCGGTCGATTCGGTAATTGATTCTGCCGCACATGCTTCGCCTCCAGTACTACCTTGAGACTAACCCTCTCGCCGCGATGTGCAAGCGCGGGAGCAGCCCCGCTTGCGCTATAATCGCCGCCCCCCCGATGTGGAGAACGCCCATGACCCTGCCCAGCCTGCGCCTTAAAGCCAATGCCGACCGCCGCCTGCGTGCCGGCCACCTGTGGGTTTACAGCAACGAAGTGGATGTGCGCGCCACGCCGCTGCAGGGCTTTGCCGCCGGCGACCAGGCGGTGCTGGAAGCGGCCAGCGGCAAGCCGCTGGGCATCGTCGGCGTCTCTCCTAACAACCTGATCTGCGCGCGCCTGCTGTCGCGCGATGCCAAACACCCGTTGGACAAGGCCCTGTTGGTACACCGCCTCAATGTCGCACTGTCGCTGCGCGAGCGGCTGTTCGATCGGCCCTTTTATCGGCTGGTCTACGGCGAGGCCGACGGCCTGCCGGGGCTGGTGATAGACCGCTTCGGCGACATCCTCTCGGTGCAGCTGGCCACCGCCACCATGGAACGCTGCAAGGACGCGGTGCTGGAGGCGCTGCAGCAGGTGCTCAACCCGGCCGGTGTGCTGTGGAAGAACGACAGCCAGGCGCGCGCCGCCGAAGGGTTGGACAGCTATGTTGAAGTCGCCAGCGGTGAGGTGCCCGAGTGGGTGGCGCTGGAGGAGAACGGCGTGCGTTTCGAGGCGCCGTTGCACGCCGGCCAGAAAACCGGCTGGTTCTACGACCACCGCATGAACCGCGCCCGGCTGGCGCCCTACGTGAAGGGCGGTCGGGTGCTGGACCTGTTCAGCTACATCGGTGGCTGGGGCGTGCAGGCCGCCGCCTTCGGCGCCGCCGACGTGATGTGCGTGGATGCATCCGGCCTCGCCCTGGACGGTGTTGAGCGCAGCGCCGCACTCAACGGGGTGGCCGACAAGGTCGC
>JBFHRT010000037.1:0-10064 GCA_041591575.1 Spongiibacteraceae bacterium | reverse complement strand
TCCCAATTACCGGGTCAGCATTGTCAGCCCCGCCGCCGACGCCGTGATTCCCAACGGCCTGGTGCCGCTACAGGTACAAATCAGCGTGGAACCGCCGCTGCGCGAGGGCGACAGCCTGCAGCTGCTGGTGGACGGCAGCGAATTTGCCACCGCCGAGGGCACCAGCTTCAGCATCCCGCAGCTCAGCCGCGGCGCCCACACCCTGCGCGCCCAGGCCCTGTACCGCGGCCGCTACCCGCGCGGCAGCTCCGCCGAACACAGCATCTTTGTGTACTGGCCCGGCAATCGCTGAGCCCTCACCAGCAGCCCTCTCCCTCACCCCCCAACCGCAACCCCAGCGCCAGGCACCACGCCGGCACCCAAGCGCCCGGCTGGCACGCCCAAGCGAAAATGCACCATTGCACCACCACCGCTCGCACCATTTTGGTGCGCACTCCGCTATAATTAACCATAAGGCCTCGCACTGCGGGCGGCCACGGCTGCCCCGCGGCGGCGCAGCGCCCTGCCCCCGGCCAGCCAGGCGACCTCCGGCCTCGCTGGCCCAGAAATTGCTTAGAGCCTTCAGACCAAGGAGCCGCAGCCAGAATTCCCCATGCCCCCGGAAAACCTGCACCACCGCATACTCGACAATCTCAAGACCGCGATCTTGACCATCGAGCCGAACCTGACGGTGAGTTACCTCAACCCCGCCGCCGAGGCGCTGTTGGCGGTGTCTGGACACCGGGTGCTGGGCGAGCCCATCACCAGCCTGTTTACCGAGCGCGGCGACAACCTGGTCAATCTGCTGGACGCCATCAACAACGTCAGCGCCTACACCAAGCGCGAGACCCAGATCACCCTGCACGGGGGCCAGCAGATCACCGTGGATTACGCGGTGACACCGGTGGTGGAAGACGACGGCAAAAAATCACTGATCATCGAGCTGCAGCCGCTGGACCGGCTGCTGCGCATCAGTCGCGAAGAGGGGCTGCTGTCCAGCCAGGAGAGCTCGCGCATGCTGATCCGCGGCATCGCCCACGAGGTCAAGAACCCGCTGGGCGGCCTGCGCGGCGCCGCCCAGTTGCTGGCCAAGGAGCTGCCGGACGACCGCCTGCGCGACTACACCAACATCATCATTGAAGAGGCCGACCGCCTGCGCAACCTGGTGGACACCATGCTCGGCCCCAACAAGGCGCCGCAGGTGCAGCCCACCAATGTGCACGAGGTGCTGGAGCGGGTGCGTCACTTGGCCGAAGCCGAGTTCGGCGGCGATATCCGCATCGTGCGCGACTACGACCCCAGCATCCCGGAGCTGATGGGTGACCGCGAACAGCTGATTCAGGCCACCCTCAACATCGTGCGCAATGCGGTGCAGGCGCTGAAGGCCAATATCGAGGCCGGCAACCCGGCGCAGATCACGCTGCGCACCCGCACCCAGCGCCAGTTCACCATTGGCGCTCACCGCCACCGTCTGGTGTGCAAGATCGACATCATCGACAACGGCCCCGGCATTCCGCCCGAGGTGCACGAATCCATCTTCTTCCCCATGGTCAGCGGCCGCCCCGAGGGCACCGGCCTGGGGCTGTCCATATCGCAGTCGATCATCAACCGTCACCACGGCCTGATCGAGTTCACCAGCGAGCCAGGCAACACCGTGTTCTCGCTGAATATTCCCCTGGAGCGCGAAGCATGACGAAACCCAACCGAGTCTGGATTGCCGACGACGACCGTTCCATTCGCTGGGTGCTGGAAAAGGCGCTCAACCAGGCGGGCATCAACACCCAGAGCTTTGAGAACGGCGACCTGATGCTGGCACAGCTGGATGCCGAGATTCCCGATGCCATCATCAGCGATATCCGCATGCCCGGCATCGACGGCCTCAAACTGCTGGGCCGCATCAACGACATGCACCCGGGGCTGCCGGTGATCATCACCACCGCCCACTCCGACCTGGACAGCGCCGTGGCCTCCTACCAGGGCGGCGCCTTCGAGTACCTGCCCAAGCCCTTCGACATCGACGAGGCGGTGGCCACCACCCAGCGCGCACTGGAGCACGCCGGCAAGAACAAGGTCGCCGGCGGCGATGAGACCGAGCAGTACCAGGCACCGGAAATCATCGGTGAGGCGCCGGCCATGCAGGAGGTGTTCCGCGCCATCGGCCGCCTCGCCCACTCCAACATCACCGTGTTGATCAACGGCGAGTCCGGCACCGGCAAGGAGCTGGTAGCCCAGGCCCTGCACCGCCACAGCCCGCGCGCCGACAAGTCATTTATCGCGCTGAACATGGCCGCCATCCCCAAGGACCTGATGGAATCGGAGCTGTTCGGCCACGAGAAAGGCGCCTTCACCGGCGCCGGCGCCCAGCGCCGCGGCCGCTTCGAGCAGGCCAACGGCGGCACCCTGTTCCTGGATGAGATCGGCGACATGCCCGCCGATACCCAGACCCGACTGCTGCGGGTACTGGCCGACGGCGAGTTCTACCGGGTCGGCGGCCACACCCCGGTGAAGGTGGACGTGCGCATCATCGCCGCCACCCACCAGGACCTGGAAAAGCTGGTGGAACAGCACAGCTTCCGCGAGGATTTGTTCCACCGCCTCAACGTCATCCGCATCCATATCCCGCGCCTGGCCGACCGCCGCGAAGACATCCCCAAGCTGATGGAGCACTTCTTCAACCGCGCCGCGGCGGAACTGGGCGTGGACCCCAAGCGGCTGCGCCCGGAAACCGAGGAATACCTGTGCCAGCTGCGCTGGCCCGGCAACGTGCGCCAGCTGGAAAACACCTGCCGCTGGCTGACGGTGATGGCCCCTGGCCGCGAGATCCACGTGCAGGACCTGCCGCCGGAGCTACTGCAGAGCAGCGAATCCGCGCCCGAGGCGGCAGTGGCCTCCAGCTGGCAGGACATCCTGCGGCGCTGGGCCGACCAGGAACTGACCATGGGCCGCGACAAGCTGCTGGACCGCGCCGTGCCCCAGTTCGAGCGCATCATGATCGAGGCGGCGCTGACCCACACCCATGGCCGCCGCCGCGACGCCGCCAACCTGCTGGGCTGGGGCCGCAACACGCTGACGCGCAAGATCAAGGAACTGGGCATGGACGATAACGGCGACGAGGACTGATCGCCATCGCCAAGGCTGCCGCCACCCATCGACTGCCCACCCAACCCAAGCCACCAGCCGGCTACGTCATTTGACGTAGCCGGCTGGGTCATCCGCTGTCTATGGCCCCCTGCCGGGCTTCGCAATAATCGTTCTCGCCTTACTTTCCCGACGCATAGCGAGAACAACAATGACAGCCCTACCCTCTCTGCCGCCGCGGCGGCTAGTGCTGGCAACCCTGACAGCGAGCCTGATCAGCGGAGCCGCCAGTGCCGGCCTCAAGGTCGACATCGACGACGACAGTTTTATCACCCTCGGCGCCGGCGTGCGCGCCGCACTGACCCTGACCGAAGACGGTGCGCCCAGCGGCGATAGCACCGGCACGGATTTCGACATCCAGAATCTGCGCATTTACCTGGGTGGCCAGCTCAACGATCAGATCAAGTTCACCCTCAACACCGATGAGATCTTTGGCGACGGCCCGGTCGATGTGCTCGACGCCATTGTCCAGTTCGAACTGTCGCCGCAGCTCAACGTCTGGGTCGGGCGCATGCTCACCCCCGCCGACCGCATTGAAATGAATGGCCCCTTCTACGGCCTCAGTTGGAATCAGTACACCCAGCCGCTGTTCCCCTCCGACCAGCTCGGCGCCGCTGGCAGCTACGGCCGCGACGACGGCATTACGCTGTGGGGCGCCTCTGGCAAGTTCCAGTACGCGCTTGGCGTATTCGATGGCCTGCAGGGTTTCAGCAACCAGGACGACGAGCCACTGGTCGCTGCCCGTTTCGCCTACAACTTCCTCAACATGGAACAGAACCCCGGCTACTACACCAGCAGCACCTACTATGGCGGGCTGGGCAACATTCTCACCCTCGGTGTTTCGTTCCAGAGCCAGTCCGGCGGCAGCGGCAGCGAAACCGAGTCGGGTGATTTCAGCGGCGCCACCGTCGACCTGCTGTCGGAAACCGTGCTCGACAATGGCGGCGTGGTGACCCTGGAAGCCGAGTACAAGTCCTTCGACGCTGACTTCACCCTCGCCACTCCGCCGGCCACCGGCACCTGCTTCTGCCTGTTCGACGGCGACTCCTACTTCGCCACCGCTGCCTACCTGATTCCCGGCACGGGCAAAGCGCGCTTGCAGCCCTATCTACGCCACGTCGAAAACGACCCATCCGACGCAGACTCCAGCGAGCTGACCGAGCTGGGCCTCAACATTGTGGTCGACGGCCACAACCTGCGCTTCAACATCAACGCCAACAGTGGTGACGCCAACATTAGCGGCTACGCCGGCAAAGACCGCGACTCGCTGTCCTTCGGCGTACAGCTGCAACTGTAATCCACCGTTTCCGCTAAGGAGAAAACCATGTCGCTCAAGAAACTCGTTTCCGCCTGCGCCCTTGGCGTCGGCATCTCGATGGCAACGGTGGCCCAGGCCGCCGACACCATCAAAGTCGGCGTGCTGCATTCGCTGTCAGGTACCATGGCGATCAGTGAGACCACCCTCAAAGACACTGTGCTGATGATGGTGGAGGAGCAAAACCAGAAAGGCGGCCTGCTGGGCAAGCAACTCGAAGCCGTGGTCGTCGACCCCGCCTCCAACTGGCCGCTGTTTGCCGAGAAAGCGCGGGAGTTGCTGACCAAAGACAAGGTCGACGTGATCTTCGGTTGCTGGACCTCCGTTTCACGCAAATCCGTGCTGCCGGTTATTGAAGAACTCAACGGCCTGCTGTTCTATCCGGTGCAATACGAAGGTGAGGAATCGTCACGCAACGTGTTCTACACCGGCGCCGCGCCCAACCAACAAGCCGTTCCCGCCGTCGACTACCTGCGCGATGAACTCGGCGTTGAGCGTTGGGTGCTGGCAGGTACCGACTACGTTTACCCGCGCACCACTAACAAGATCCTCGAGGCTTACCTCAAAGCACAGGGCGTCGCCGACAAGGACATCATGATCAGCTACACGCCCTTCGGGCACTCCGACTGGCAGAGCATCGTTGCTGACATCAAAAAGTTCGGCAGCGCCGGCAAGAAGACCGCTGTGGTATCCACCATCAACGGTGACGCCAATGTGCCCTTCTACAAGGAACTGGCCAACCAGGGCATCTCCGCCGAGAACATTCCGGTGATTGCCTTCTCGGTCGGCGAAGAGGAACTGTCCGGCTTCGACACCAGCCCGCTGGTGGGTCACCTGGCCGCCTGGAACTACTTCCAGAGCGTAGAGACTGACGCCAACTACGACTTTATCGACCAGTGGCACGCGTTTATCGGCGACAACAAACGCGTCACCAACGACCCGATGGAAGCCACCTACATCGGCTTCAAGATGTGGGCCGAGGCGGTCACCAAAGCCGGCAGCACCGACGTCGATGCGGTCGAGCAGGCCATGATCGGCATCAGCGTGCCCAACCTCAGCGGTGGCACCGCGGTGATGAATGCCAACCACCACCTCTCCAAGCCGGTGCTGATTGGCGAGATCCAGGACAACGGCCAGTTTGAAGTGGTGTGGGAAACCGACGGCGTGGTCGCCGGCGACGCCTGGTCCGACTTCCTGCCGGGCTCCAAGGATCTGGTGGCCAACTGGGCACCGCCGTTGAAGTGCGGCAACTACAACACCCAGACCAAGACCTGTGGCGGCAAGTAATTGCCGCGGCGCCCGCAGCCAGCGCTGCGGGCGCCAATACCCCTGACAGTTATCAACCTCGTTGCCACGCCGCGGTAATCATCCGTGGCGTCGCAGCGAGGTGCACCGAGAGTTTAACGTGAGTCAATCCATCACCTACCTGTCGCGCTTGTGGCTGCTGCTGTGCCTGCTGCCACTTGGCGCCGCCGCGCAACCGGCTGCCGAACCGGCACTGCAGACGCTGTCTGTCCGGCTCGCCGGCGCCGCGCTCAAGGATGTCGGCGCCATTGTTACGGCGCTGGAAACCGAGGTCGGCGAACCGGCGCTGCCGCTGCTGCAAGCGCTACTCGACGGCGAACTGAAATACCGCGTGGCCGACCAGCGGCTGGTCACCACCCTCGACACCGACGACCGTCGCTATCAGCTAACCGACATACTCAGCGGCGAGGCCCTGGGCACTGCCGGTCGGCGCGAGGTGCGCAAGGTGCGCAGCAACAACCGCATCCGCGCCCAAATCCGCCAGAGCATCGCCCGTTTGCAGTTGCGCAGCACCGACAGCGACACCCGCCTGGCCGCCGCCCGCGGCATGCTCGGTGACGTGCGCGCCGACGATGCCGCGCTGCTGCGCGAGCTTATCGCCGGCGAAGGCAACGAAGACGTGCGCGAGCAGCTCGAACTGGCGCTGCGGCTTCACCAGCTGGAATCCGGTAGCGCACCGCAGCGGCTGCAGGCCGCCCACGCGCTGGCCGGCCGGCTGGAGCCCGAAGTACAGAACGGCCTGCGCGCGCTGATCGCCAAAGACGACGATGGCGAGCCGCGCGAGAGCGACGCCGAATTGCGCGCCGCCGCCACCAAGGCACTGGCCCGTTCCAGCGACCGCATGGCGTTCTTTGGCTTTCTCGAAACCCTGTTTTTCGGGCTCAGCCTGGGTTCGGTACTGCTGCTGGTGGCCGCCGGTCTGGCCATCACCTTCGGCGTGATGGGTGTAATCAACATGGCCCACGGCGAGCTGATCATGCTCGGCGCCTACAGCACCTACGTGGTGCAGCTGCTGATGCCGAACCATATCGGCGCCTCAATTCTGGTGGCCATTCCGGTGGCCTTCCTGATGTCTGGTGCTGTCGGCGTGCTGATAGAGCGCGGCGTCATCCAGTTCCTCAAAGGCCGTCCGCTGGAAACCCTGCTTGCCACCTTCGGCATCAGCCTGATTCTGCAACAGGCGGTGCGCAGTATTTTCTCGCCGCTCAACCGCCAGGTGATCACCCCAGAGTGGTTGTCCGGTTCGCTGCAGATCAACCCGGTGCTGAGCCTGACCTACAACCGGCTGTACATCCTGGTGTTTGCGCTGCTGGTCATCGTGTTGCTGCAGCTGATCATGAAGCGCACCTCGCTCGGCCTCAAAGTACGAGCGGTATCGCAGAACCGCGCCATGGCTCGCGCCATGGGCGTGCGCACCGAGTGGGTGGACGCGCTGACCTTCGGTCTCGGCTCCGGTATCGCCGGCATCGCCGGTGTGGCATTGAGCCTGATCACCAACGTCGGCCCCAACCTTGGCCAGTCCTACATCATCGATTCCTTCATGGTGGTGGTGTTCGGCGGCGTCGGCAGCCTCTGGGGTACCCTGTTCGGCGGTTTCAGTCTCGGCGTGGCCAACAAATTCCTGGAACCGGTCACCGGTGCGGTGCTGGCTAACATCCTGGTACTGGTGTTCATTATTCTGTTTATTCAGAAACGCCCGCGCGGCCTGTTTCCCCAAAAAGGGAGGGCGGCCGAATGACCCGCGCATCGCTGCTCGACAATATTTCCGGCCTGCGACCGGCGCAGGGCCTGTTTGCGGTGCTGTGGCTGGCCTGCATCTACGCGGTGCTGGCCAACCGGCTGTTCCCGGCCGACTCGCTGCTGCACGTCAGCACCTACAGCATCACCCTGCTCGGCAAATACCTGTGCTACGCCACCCTGGCGCTGGCGGTAGACCTGATCTGGGGCTACTGCGGCATTCTCAGCCTCGGCCACGGCGCGTTCTTTGCGCTGGGCGGCTACGCCATGGGCATGTACCTGATGCGCCAGATCGGCGACCGCGGTGTCTACGGCCACCCGGAACTGCCGGACTTCATGGTGTTCCTCAACTGGGATCAGCTGCCCTGGTATTGGCTGGGCTTTGACAGTTTTCCCTTCGCCATGGTGATGGCGCTGCTGGTACCGGGTGCGCTGGCATTTGTTTTTGGCTGGCTGGCGTTCCGCTCGCGGGTCGCCGGGGTATATCTGTCGATCATGACCCAGGCACTGACCTACGCGCTGATGCTGGCTTTCTTTCGCAACGAGATGGGCTTCGGTGGCAACAACGGCCTCACCGACTTCAAGGACCTGCTCGGCTATGACCTGCAGTCTGACACCACCCGCGGCGCACTGCTGATCGCCTCGCTGCTGCTGCTCAGCGTCGGCTACGCCGCCTGTCAGTACCTGGTCAGCAGCAAGCTCGGTCGCGTTATCGTCGCCATCCGCGACCAGGAGGCGCGGGCGCGCTTCCTCGGCTACCGCACCGAGAACGTCAAAGTTGCGCTGTTTGTATTCTCGGCAATGCTGGCGGCCATGGCGGGTGCGCTGTACGTGCCCCAGGTGGGCATTATCAATCCCGGTGAATTCTCGCCCATCAACAGCATCGAAATCGTGGTGTGGGTTGCGGTCGGTGGTCGCGGCACGCTGTACGGCGCCATCGCCGGCGCGCTGCTGGTCAACTTCGCCAAGAGCCGCTTTACCGGCATTCTGCCCGAAGCCTGGCTGTTCGCCCTTGGCGCGCTGTTCGTGGCCGTCACCCTGTTCCTGCCCACCGGCCTCACCGGTCTGCTCAGCCGTATGAAGAGGAGCCCCGCATGAACGCCATCGAGCTGCTCGATGAATTCCGCAATCGCGACCAGCTGTGGCCGCCGCTGCGCGAGACCCAGGGACCGGATGTGTCGCACGGCGTCATTCTCTACGTCGAGGGCCTGACCGTCAGCTTCGACGGCTTCAAGGCACTGAATGATCTCAACCTCTATGTGGACGACGGCGAACTGCGCTGCCTGATCGGCGCCAACGGCGCCGGCAAGACCACGCTGATGGATGTCATCACCGGCAAGACGCCCTGCGATGCCGGCATGGCCTGGTTCGGCCAGACCATCAATCTGTTGGAACACGACGAGGCAGACATTGCCCGCCTCGGCATCGGCCGCAAGTTCCAGAAACCCAGCGTTTTCGAGGCGCTGACCGTACACCAAAACCTTGAGCTGGCACTTAAAGCGCACAAGGGCATCTGGCCGACGCTGCGCGCGCGACTGGACGGCGAGCAGCGCGACCGTATCGACGAGGTTCTGAACATCATCGGCCTCGGCGAGATGCGCCACGCCAGCTCCGGCGCACTCTCCCACGGCCAGAAACAGTGGCTGGAAATTGGCATGCTGCTGGTGGCCGACCCGCGCCTGCTGCTGATCGATGAACCGGTAGCCGGCATGACCGCAGCAGAGGCCGACCGCACCGCCGAACTGCTGACCTCGCTGGCGGGGCAGCACACCGTGATTGTGGTCGAGCACGACATGGAGTTTGTACGCAAGATTGCCCGCAAGGTGTCAGTGCTGCACCAGGGCAGCCTGCTGGCCGAGGGCAGCATGGACGAGGTACAGGCCGATCCGCGCGTGATTGAGGTCTACCTCGGCGAGGACGCTGGCGCATTCGGCGCGGAGGCAGCACGATGATCACTATCCACCAGCTCAACCAGGCCTATGGCGGCTCCCAGATCCTGTGGGATGTCGACCTCGATATCGTGCCGGGCAAATGCACCTGCATCATGGGCCGCAATGGCGTCGGCAAAACCACCCTGCTGAAGGTGCTTATGGGGCTGCTGCCGGCGCGCTCGGGCCGCTGCCTGCTCGGCGAACAGGACCTGCTGCCGATGGCCGCCGAGCGGCGCGCAAGACTGGGCATCGGTTACGTACCGCAGGGTCGTGACATCTTTCCGCAGCTTACAGTGGAAGAAAATCTGCGCATCGGCCTCGGCGCCCGCCGCGATCGCGCGCGCAAGATTCCCGAGCGGGTATTCGAATTGTTTCCGGTACTCGACGACATGCGCAACCGCCTCGGCGGCGACTTGTCCGGCGGCCAGCAACAGCAGCTCGCCATCGGCCGTGCACTGGTAATCGACCCACAGGTACTGATTCTCGACGAGCCCAATGAAGGCATCCAGCCCAATGTCGTGCAACAAATTGGTGACGTGCTGATGCGCCTCAAAAACGAATCCGGCATGACACTGATTCTGGTGGAGCAGAAACTCGGCTTCGCGCGCAAGGTCGGCGACGAGTTCCGGTTGATGGAGCGCGGCCGCGTGGTGGCCGCT
>JBFHRT010000036.1:0-10125 GCA_041591575.1 Spongiibacteraceae bacterium | reverse complement strand
CCGCATAAGCTTGCGTTGCGGACGTTCGCCGGAAACGCTAAAAAGCGCTTATTCCGGCCTACTATCGGGATCGGAGCCGCAAGCGAGAACCTGAAAATTGCAGGAATCGCCTTAAGTTAATGGCATTGCAGCGCACCCTACGGCGTCGCGCGTTTGGCGTCTTCCGTCCCCGGCCCAGCCTTCTGCAACCGCTCGGCAATCGAGCGGTACACACCCTCGGCACCCAGCCCACACTCGGCCAACAGCTCGCCGTGCTTGCCGTGGTCGACGAAGCGGTCGGGCAGGCCCAGGTTGAGCACCGGCACCGGAATCTGTTCGCGCAGTAGCAGTTCGTTCACCGCGCTGCCGGCGCCGCCGGCAATGACGTTTTCTTCCAGCGTTACCAGCAGCTGGTGGGAGGCGGCCAGTTCCAGCACCAGTTCCTCGTCCAGCGGTTTGACGAAGCGCATGTCGGCCACGCTGGCGCCCAGCTTGTCGGCGGCGCTCATCGCTGACGGCAGCAAGGTGCCGAAGTTGAGAATGGCGACGCCCTGGCCCTCGCGCTTTTTCACGCCCTTGCCGATGGGCAGGGCAGTCATGGTGGCGTCGATGCTCGCTCCGGGGCCGGTGCCGCGGGGGTAGCGCACCGCCGCAGGGCCGGGGTGCATAAAGCCGGTGTAGAGCAGCTGGCGGGTTTCGTTCTCATCCGAGGGCGCCATCACCAGCATTTTGGGGATGCAGCGCAGGAAGCTGAGGTCGAAGGCGCCGGCGTGGGTAGGGCCGTCTTCGCCCACCAGGCCGGCGCGGTCGATGCCGAAGGTCACGTCCAGCTCCTGCAGGGCGATGTCGTGAACCAGCTGGTCGTAGGCGCGCTGCAGGAAAGTGGAGTAGATCGCCACCACCGGCTTGAGGCCGTCGCAGGCCATGCCCGCCGCCAGTGTCAGCGCGTGCTGCTCGGCGATGGCGACGTCGTGGTAGCGCTCGGGGAAGCGGCGCGCGAACTCGACCATGCCCGAGCCCTCGCACATGGCCGGAGTGATTCCCACCAGTCGCGGCTCATTGGTGGCCATGTCGCACAGCCAGTCGCCAAAAACGGTCTGGTACTTGGGGCCCTTGGGCTTGGTCGGCACCGGCTCGGGCTCGGTTTTCTTGGGGTCAATCTTGGTGATGGCGTGGTAGCCCACCGGGTCTTTTTCAGCGGGCTCGAAGCCCTTGCCCTTGCGGGTGATGATGTGCAGCAGCTGCGGCCCTTCCAGCTCGCGCATATTGCGCAGGGTGGGTACCAGCACATCGAGATCGTGACCGTCGATGGGGCCAATGTAGTTAAAGCCCAGCTCTTCGAACAGGGTGGCCGGCGCCACCATGCCCTTCATATATTCCTCCAGCCGCGCCACCAGGTCGGCGGGGTTGCCGGGCAGTTTGGCCAGCACCTGTTTGCCGCCGTTGCGCAGGTTGTTGTAGACCTTGGAGGCCCAGATCTTGGAGAAATAGGTGTTGAGGCCGCCGCGGTTGTGGCCGATGGACATCTGGTTGTCGTTGAGTACCACCAGCATATTGGCGCGGCTGTGGGCGGCGTGGTTGATCGCCTCGAAGGCCATGCCGGCGGTCATGGCGCCGTCGCCGATCACCGCCGCCGTGCGCCGCTTGAGGCGCTGCTGCTGGGCCGCCAGCGCCATGCCCAGGGCGGCGCTGATGCTGGTGCTGGAATGTCCGACGCCAAAGGTGTCGTACTCGCTCTCGCCGCGCTTGGGGAAGCCGGCAAGGCCGCCGGCCTGGCGCATGCTGCCCATGCGCTCGCGGCGCCCGGTGAGAATCTTGTGGGGGTAGCACTGGTGGCCCACGTCCCACACCAGCCGGTCCTCGGGAGTGTGGTAGACGTAGTGCAGCGCCACGGTCAGTTCCACCACGCCGAGGCCGGCGCCGAAGTGACCGCCGGTCTGGCCGACGGTGTACAGCAGGTACTCGCGCAGTTGGTCCGCCAGTGCGGGCAGCATTTCTTCCGGCAATGCGCGCAGGGCGGCCGGGGTGTCGATGCTGTCCAGCAGCGGGGTCGCGGGGCGCGTGAGCGGAATTTCCTTGAACATACGGCGTGTTTTTGTCGGTCCGAAGCGGCGAATTGTAACTGAAAGTTAATGTCAGTGCCCCTTCGGGGGCAGGAATACCACCTCAGCTGTGGCGGGCGATGATGTAGGCCGACAATTCGCGCAGCCAGTGCGCGTTCTCGCCGAAATCCGCCAGGCGCTCCAGAGCCTCGTCGTGCAGCTCGCGGGCCAGCGCTTTGGCGCCGTCCAGCCCCAGCAGCGCCGGGTAGGTGGGCTTGTTGAGGGCCTGGTCAGCGCCCTGGGTCTTGCCCAGGGTCTCGGTGGAACTCTCGATATCGATAATGTCGTCCTGCACCTGGAACGACAGGCCGATGGCGCGACCGTAGGCATCCAGCGCCTGCAGCTGGCTGTCGCCGGCGCCGGCGCAGAGCGCGCCCAGGCGCACGGCGGCGCGGATCAGCGCGCCGGTTTTGAGCTGGTGCATGGTCTCGAGCTGGGCACGGCCGATTTGCTGGTTCACCGCGCCCAGATCCATGGCCTGACCGCCGACCATGCCGCGGGCACCGGCGGCGGCGGCTAGCGCGCTGACCAGGGCCAGCCGCAGCTCGGCGCTGGCGTCGGGGGCGGTGGCCAGCAGCTCGAAGGCCCGCGCCTGCAGGGCGTCGCCGGCGAGAATGGCGGTGGCCTCGTCGAAGGCAATATGGCAGGTGGGCTGGCCGCGGCGCAGCTCGTCGTCGTCCATGGCCGGCAGGTCGTCGTGCACCAGCGAGTAGGCGTGGATGCACTCCACCGCGCCGGCGGCCGCATCCAGCAGCGCCTCGTCGGCGCCGCCGACGGCCTCGGCCGCGGCGTACACCAGTAGCGGGCGCACGCGCTTGCCGCCGTTGAGCAGGCTGTAGCGCATGGCCTCGAATAGCGGCTGAAGGCGGTTGCTGCCGTTGTCGGCGTATTCGGTGACGGCATCACCCAGCAGCGCTGGCAGCGCGGCATTGATGCGCTGTTGGCAGCGGGCAATATAGTCCTGCAGGGCTGGGCTCATTCGGCGCTGCCGCTGTCGTCGTCGACAAAATCCGTGTACTGGGGTTCGGCGTTGTCGCCGCCCTCGGCCAGCAGCACCTGGACTTTCTGCTCGGCCTCGGCCAGCGCCTGTTGGCAGTCGCGGCTGAGCTTCATGCCTTTTTCGAAGGCCTTCAGCGACTCTTCCAGGCTGAGCTCACCGGCCTCCATGTCCTCGACCAGGGCCTCGAGCTCGGCCAGGGATTTCTCGAATTCGATTTTCTTGCCTTTCTTTGCTGTCGCCATTGCCATCTCCTGCGCTCAGCGCGGGCTCCAGTGGCCGGGCGCTGCGGGGGCGCCATTATCCCACAGCGCAAGCGGGGAATCAGCACGGCGCTCCGGGGTTTGTGTGCGCAAACAAGCCCACCTACAATGCCTGCCACTGACAGCGTACTGGGGAAATGCACATGGCAGCACCACAAGACATCGCACTGATCACCGGCGCCTCCTCCGGCATCGGCGCCGAATTCGCACGCCAGCTGGCGCCGCGCTGCAAATCCATGATTCTGGTGGCGCGCCGCGCGGACCGGCTGCAGGCGCTGGCCGCGGAACTGGCAGAGCAGGGAGTCGAGGCTCACTGCCTGGCGGTGGACCTGGCCGACCCGGTGGGGGTGACCCGGGTGGTGGAGGCGGTGCGCCAGAAGGGGCCGGTAACGCTGCTGGTCAACAACGCCGGTTTCTCCACCCTGGGGCCCTTTGTCGAGCAGAGTCCGGAGAGCCAGCAGGCGATGGTGGCGGTGCATGTCAGCGCGACCATGACCCTGAGCCGGGCGGTGCTGCCCTTTATGAAAGAGGCCGGTGGTGGCGCCATCATCAACGTGTCGTCACTGGTGGCCTTCGTGGCCATGCCGGATGTGGCCGTGTACTGCGGCACCAAGGCCTTCCTCAACAGCTTCTCCGAGGCGCTGGCGCAGGAAGTGGCCGGCGACAATATCCGCGTGCAGTGCCTGTGCCCGGGTTACACCCGCACCGAGTTCCACGGACGCGACAGCTTTGCCGGCTTTGATGCCACCAGTGTGCCGGAGGGCATGTGGATGGAGCCGGCTGAGGTGGTGAGTGAGAGCCTGGCGGCGCTGGATGGCGGTGAGGTGGTGGTGGTTGCCGGTGCCGGCAATCGGGAGTTGGTGGCGGGGATGTTGGCGAAGCGGACTATTGCTTAGTTGATGCTCGGGTGATGTAAAAGCGGTGCGCGTGGCGCACCCTACGCCTGCTGATCCGTCATTGCGTGGCCACAACGCTACGCGGGCCATGCTAAGGAGCCGCAGGCGACGCGGCAATCTCCATCAGCCCACTGCCAACCTGGCCGAGATCGCCGCGTCGCTTCGTTCCTCGCGATGACGGGGTGTTTTCGGGGTTTCGCCCTATTGGGCGAGTTACTTTGATTCGGCCTGCGGCCTCACCCTTTGGGTCGCCGCTAGCGGCGCTCAGCCTGCAAAGCAGGCTGTCGTTTGCTTGCCCAAAGAAAAGTAACCAAAAGAAAGGGCACCCCCAATCCGGCGCCCGCCTGCGGCGGGTTCCCTGCGATGCTCGGTCGGCAATGGGCGCTGCGCAACTCGACCAAAATCGCTGCGCGATTTTTGGGATTGATTCGCAGGCTGCGCCTGCTCACCCCTTTGGGGCGCCGTCGCAGGCTCCGGCGTCCAAAGTCACTGCGTGACTTTGTCAAACAGTGCTCGCGCTAATCCTTTGCTGACCTGCGCTTCTCGGTGCCTCCTAGGGGGCCCAAAACATCGGTGCCACACCGCAACTCTCCGAATAATTCCGTCATTGCGAGGAGCCGGGCCGCGCTTTTCTGCGGCCCGGTGACGCGGCAATCTCATGCAATTTGGCAGTGGCCTGATGGAGATCGCCACGTCGCCTTCGGCTTCTCGCGATGACGTGGAATTTCTCAGTAGGGGCGCACGTAGTGGCTGTATGCGGCGTTTTGGTTGACTTTGTGCGGCTAAGCCGCACCTAAAATACGCGAGTCTAGCGTCTAGCCTCTGCCGTCAGCGCGGGCATGAGCTCATCGAAGTGGTGAATGGCGGGAAAGGCCAGTTCCTCGCGCAGCGGCTGCTTGCTGTCGGGTTGGCGTAGGGTGAGCAGGTGGCGGATGCCGTAGTCGGCGGCGGCTTCCAGCACGCTGGCGGTGTCGTCCACCAGCAGGCTGCGGGTCGGGTCGAAGTGGCGTTGGGCCGCCAGTTGCTGCCAGAAGCGCGGGTCTTCCTTGGGCAGCTCGAAGTCGTGGGAGACCACGATATGATCCATCCAGCGCTGCAGGCCGGTGCGCTCCAGCTTCAGTTCCATGCCGCTGCGGTGGGCGTTGGTGACCAGCCATACCTGCCGCGGCGAGTCGGCCAATGCCTGTAGGAAGTCGGTGACGTAGGGGCGGATGGCCACCAGGTGGGCGATTTCGCGCTTGAGGCCGATGATGTCCACGTCCAGCTGCCGCGACCAGTAGTCCAGGCAGTACCAGTTGAGGCTGCCGCGCTCGCGCATGATGCGCGCCATCAGCTGCTCGCGCACCTGCTCGGGATCGCCGCCGTGGATATCGCAGTAGCGCTGCGGCAGGTGTTCACTCCAGAAGTAGTTGTCGAAGTGGAGGTCCAGCAGGGTGCCGTCCATATCGAGCAAGACCGTGTCTATCGCCTGCCAGTCGAGCATGGGGATCGCAATACCAATAGCCGCCGGCGCCCTGGGGCGTCTGCGGGGGGTGAGTGTCGGGCTATTTTAGCAATGCTGCCGCGCTGCTGACCAATACCGGTGAACAATCAATACCGGTGAACAATGCCGGGGATCAATGCAGGCGCGGCAGGGGGAGGGGCTTAGATCGGGCGGTTCTTGCGGCTGGCGCGGATCATCAGGCGGATGACCTCGTCGTCGGGCTCGGATTCGGACACCACGTAGTCCACGTTGAGCCACCACTCGCGGTTGGAAAACACCGACAGCCGCGGCAGCGAGCCCGCCACATAATCCTGGGGCGGCCGGTCGAAGGCGTTGATCAGCTCTTCCCGGAACTCCTTCTCCTGGCTTTCGGTCGTGCTGGGCTGTTGTTTGGATAACATCATGTTGCCACTGCCTATGTTCTTGTCGCCTAAGCAAATCTGTCAGTCTTGATGGTTATTGTAGGTGGGCAGTGGCCGCCCCCTAATGCGGGAAATACGCGACGTGATAGGGGTTACTACCTAGTAATGGCAGTTTTCGATGTCGAATGCCTCACAGTTTCGATAGTTTCGACAGGTTCGCGTGTATCAGTTGCGGTGGGATCGCCCGGCGCGGCGGGATTGCAGCAGCAGCTGCAGGAAACTGTCGTCGTCGACCTCGCGCTCGGCGCAGACATAATCCACATTGAGCCACCAGTCGCGGTCGTGGAATTGCTTGAGCCGTGGCGTGTCGCCACAACGATAGTGATCGGGAATGTCGAAGCCGGAGCCGCGGTGGCGCGGCGCGGATACGTGCTGATTGCTGCTGTGCATGGTGTGACCCCCTGAGTACGTTTTTTTGTATCGCTTTTGGGGGCAGCTTAATCAACCGGTGGGCGCCAGATAATCCGCATTTGCGCGAGGCGCTGTGGGTACTTGTACGGATGGAAGCCGGCGGCAGTTGGCAGCCACTGGGCGCAGTATCGCGGGCCGCAGCAGAATCCGGCTGGGGAAGGGGGCGGCTGAGCGGGACTGTCAGTTGCGGCGCCGGCTCAGCAGTGCGAACGACTGAATCTGGACGCGGATGCGCTCCGGCGGCATGCGCGCGTGGCGATAGCCCAGCGCTAGCCGCGCAATGATCTCAATCAGATCGTCCAGCTCGCCGATGGCGCCGTGGCGGGCGACGTGCTGTTTATAGCTTTCGCGCAGAATACGGCGCCACTCGCGTATCGCTTTTTCCGAGAATACATGGGGCTGGGCGCGCTCGAAATTGCCGCCGGAGACCAGGTCGGTCTGGCCCTGCTGCGGTGGCTGAAAGGTGGCGGCGAAGATGATGCACTCCTCCACCAGCCGCGCCAGGTCGTTGGTGTAGGGTTCCACCTGCTCGCGCATACGCGCAAACATATAGCTGCGGCCGTAGTCTAATACCGCCGAGATGATCTCGTCCTTGCCAGAGTAGTACCGGTAGACCGTGCGCCGGGTGACGTTGGCGGCGGCCGCCACGTCCTCTACTGTGGTGTCTTTTAATCCCTTGTTGATCAGGCAGTTGAGCGCCGCGCGCAACAACATTTCCTTGCCCTTGTCGGGGTTGTCCAGGCGGGCCCCGCTGCCCCACCGCTTTCCGGAAGGCATGGCTAACTCCTCGTAGCGTGTGCATCCTACTGTTGTGGCGAGCTGTGTCGACTTCGCAGTAGCCGCGGCAGAGCGCGACCCCCGATAGCACAGCTTCTTGTGGTACCCCTTGGTTGAGTATAGACAGTGTCTGCCGGCGCGCAGGCAGTTTGTGGGCAGTGCGGTTGAAGAATTTATTCCTGTGTAAATTGCCGCTAACGCCCCTGTGGCGTCGCGTTCGCGCGCCAAAAACGCTAATATTCAGTGCTAACATTTTATTGACCCCCGACTGACAGAATCTGCCATGCCATATGCCAATATCACTGGCTGGGGCAAATGCCTGCCCCCCGCCGTCCTGAGCAACCAGGACCTCGCCACCTTTCTCGACACCTCCGACGAGTGGATCACCAGCCGCACCGGCATCAAGGAACGGCGCATCACCCACGTCAAATACTCCGAGCTGGCGGCGTTGGCCGGCAAGCGCGCGCTGGCCGCGGCGGATATGGACGCGTCAGAGCTGGACCTGATCATTCTCGCCACCGCCGTGCCCGACAACATGATTCCCAATGGTGCCTCGGCGGTGCAGCAGCAGCTGGGTGCCGACAACGCCGCGGTGTTTGACCTCAATGCCGCCTGCACCGGCTTCGTCTATGGCCTCAGTGTGGCCACCGCGATGGTGCGCTCCGGTGCCATGAAGAAGGTGATGGTGGTCGGGGTCGACGGCATCCCCTATTACCTGGACTACACCCTGCGCGACACCGCCGTGCTGTTTGGCGACGGCGCCGGTGCGGTGGTGCTGGAAGCCTGCGAAGAGGAGTGCGGCCTGCTGTCGGACAAGTTGGGCTGCGACGGCGATGCCCGCGACATCCTGATGGCCTGTAACTCCGGCTCCGTGCGCGAGCGCTTCGCCGAGACCGATGGCCTGTTCTCAATCAACTTCGAGGGCAGTGAAATCTTCAAGCGCGCGGTGCGCGGCATGGGCTTGGCGATGCAGGAAGCGCTGGCCAAGGCCGGGCTCGAGCCCGACGACATCGACCTGATCATTCCCCACCAGGCCAACCTGCGTATCATTGATACCCTGGCCAAGCGCCTCAATGCGCCGCCGGAAAAGGTGATGGTCAATATCGAGAAGTACGGCAACACCTCGGCCGCCACCGTACCCATCGCCCTGTGCGAGGCGCTGGAGCAGGGCCGCGTCAAGCCCGGCGACCACCTGCTGGCCGCGGCCTTTGGCGCCGGCCTCACCTGGGGGGCTTTTGTCGTCAAGTGGGGCGACCGGGTGACGCCGCTGGGGCAGTGTGAGGACGAACTGCCGCCCTGCGACAAGACCGCCGTGGAGCTGCTGCAGCCCTGGATTGACGGCTGTCGCGAGGCTGGCGCGGGCCGCTAATGCCCAGCAGGGGCCGCGCCGGATCCACCGCCGGTGTGGCCTTCCCCCACATCTTCTTCCTGTTCAGCATGGCCATCTGCTGATCCGGCGCCTGCGCCATGTGGCCGCCTGATTCGCCGGCCGGCTCCTCCTTCTTATCTATCTCCCACATTAGGCGGCGCACCGCCCGAGCCTCTGCTACGCTCAAAGTTCTGCCCTGATTCGGAGCGAGATCGCGAGCATGGAACAGCTAAACGGCCTGGACAGCATGTTTCTCTACCTGGAGCAGCCGGGACTGCCGATGACCATATCGACGGTGTCTATCTACGATCCGTCGCGCGCGCCGCAGGGCCCGGTGCGCTTCAAGGACATTCTCAAAACCTTCGAAAACGGTATTCCCAAGGCCAGCGTGTTTCGCCGCCGGTTGGTGACGGTGCCCGGCAACCTCGATCACCCCTACTGGATCGAGGACCCGGATTTCGACCTGGAATTTCATGTGCGCCATATCGCCCTGCCCAAGCCCGGTGACTGGCGCCAGCTCTATATCCAGCTGGCGCGTCTGCAGGCGCGGCCCATCGACCGCAGCCGGCCATTGTGGGAGGCCTATGTTATTGAGGGACTCAATCAGCTAGACGGTGTGCCGCCGGGTAGCTTTGCGCTGATGCTGAAGGTGCACCACGCCGCCATGGACGGCAAGACTGGCATCAACCTGTTTCTGGCGATGCACGATTTTGACCCGGTGGCCCCGGCCAGCGAGGGCGAGATACTGGTGCCGCGCGAGCCCATGCCCTCGGCCGCTTCACTGCTGTACAACACCGCCAAGAATTACACGGCGCGTTCGCTGGGCGCCGTCGGTATTGCCCGCGACTACGGCCGCCGCCTGTGGCGGGTGCAGCGGGCCAAGCGTGAGGGGCTGATCCACGATATCGAGGGCAAGACCCATGTGCGCTTCAACGATGCGCCCTCGGCCAACCGCTCGGTGGCGCGCTACCATATCTCGCGCGAGCAGTGCCAGCAGGTGCGGCGGCTGATTAGCGGGGCCACCATCAACGACGTGATGCTGGCAGTGATTTCTGGTGCGCAGCGCGAGTACCTGGCCAGTAAGGGGGAGCTGCCGGAGCATACGCTGGTGGCCGGCTGCCCGGTGGATGTGCGCAACCGCAACAATCGCGATCAGGAACACAACCTGGTGGGCATCATGAACGTGGCGCTGTGCACCGATATCGCCGATCCTTTCAAGCGCTTTCGCACCGTGCACAAGGAGGCGCTGGCGGCCAAGGCCTATCACCAGTCACTGGGGCCAGACCTGGTTAACAGCACCACCCAGCTGATTCCGCCCTATCTGCTGGGCTGGGGGGTGAAGGGTTTCCTGCGGGTTGCCGATCGCATGCCGGGTGTGCAGAACGTGCTGATTTCCAATGTGCCGGGAATAGAGGTGCCGGTGTAT
>JBFHRT010000035.1:0-10148 GCA_041591575.1 Spongiibacteraceae bacterium | reverse complement strand
CCGGGCGACGCAGCGGTAGGCGGCGCCCTCGCTCTCGCTGCGCACACCCTTGCTGCGCTTGACCAGTTTCACCCGCTCGACCTGGGAATCGCACACCGGACAGCGCTCGGGGAGACGCACCGGCCGGGCATCGGCCGGGCGGCGATCGGCCACCACCTGCACCACCTGTGGAATGACATCGCCGGCGCGGCGCAGCACCACGGTGTCGCCAATCATCACGCCCAAGCGCTCGATTTCATCGGCATTGTGCAAGGTGGCATTGCTGACGGTGACGCCACCGACAAACACCGGCGCCAGCCGCGCCACCGGGGTGATGGCACCGGTGCGGCCAACCTGAAATTCCACATCCAGCAGCTCGGTCATCTCCTCCTGTGCCGGAAACTTGTGGGCAATGGCCCAGCGCGGCGCCCGCGACACGAAGCCCAGCTCGCGCTGCAGCTCTATGTCATCGACCTTGAAGACAATGCCGTCGATGTCGTAAGCCAGCTGGTCGCGGCGCGCCAGCAGTTGCTCGTAGTAAGCCAGACAGCCGTCGGCGCCGTCGACCACCTGTAACTCCGGGCTGACCAGGAAGCCCCAGCGGTGCAATTGCGCCAGCACCTCACTGTGGCGATGGAAGCGCTCCTCATCCTCGGGCAGCACGTAGCCGTAGGCGCACAGCTCCAGCGGCCGCGCTGCCGTCACCCGGCTGTCGAGCTGGCGCAGGCTGCCGGCGGCGGCATTGCGCGGGTTCACAAAAACTTTACTGCCCTCTTCCCGGGCGCGTGCATTGAGCGCCTCGAAACCGGCACGTGGCATATAGACCTCGCCGCGTACTTCCAGCTCGGCGGGCCAGTCGTCGCCCAGCAGGCGCAGCGGAATGGAGGGCACCGTGCGCACGTTCTGGGTGATGTCTTCGCCGACAGTGCCGTCGCCGCGGGTGGCGCCACGCACCAGCGCGCCGTCGCGGTAAATCAGGCTCACCGCGATGCCATCGAGCTTAGGCTCGCAGGCGTAGCGAATGCCGTCGTCACTGCCCAAGCGGCTGCGAACGCGGCGGTCAAAGTCGCGCAGCTCTTGCTCGCTGAAGGCATTGTCCAGCGACAGCATTGGCCGCTGGTGACGCACGGCCTCGAAGGCGCCCAGCGGTTTGTCGCCTACCCGCTGGGTGGGCGAGTCGGCGGTGACTAATTCCGGGTGTGCGGCTTCCAGTTCGCCCAGCTCGCGAAACAGGCGGTCGTACTCGGCGTCGGGAACGGAAGGATCATCCAGTACGTAATAGCGATAGTTCAGTTCGCGCAGGGTCTCGCGCAGCTGCTCCACGCGAGCATGTTCAGAGTGGGCGCTGTTTTGGTTGGCGTCTTTTTCGTTGGCGGGCATGTGTTATCGATTATTTCCGGCGATCGCTTGCACACCTGCCACCACTGCCTTGCAGCGGCGGCCGGCGTTTGGGAGTCAGTTTATCCCATTGGGAAGGGGCTTACACCACCAAGGGCCTATACCTTTGGGGGCCTACGCCAAGAGAAGCTTAGGCCAGGAGAGGCTTACACCAGTGTCAGCTGGCGGCGCTCAAAATCGCGGATGCGCTGGCGATAGTGCTCGAGAGTCTGCGCGGTGGCCACGCTCTGCGCCTCGTCGCGCAGCTCGCAGCCCAGGTTCTTGGCCAGGCACTTGGCGGTCTCGACCATGCACTCGAAGGCTTCCATGGGCCGCTCCGGCCCAGGCAGGTGCATAAAGAAGCTGACTCCCGGCGTGCTGAATTCGGCGATGTTGTCCAGGTCGAAAGTGCCGGGCTCCAGCAGATTGATCACGCTGAACTGTTCAGCGCCGCTGCCACCGCTGTTCTCGTAACGGTGGAAGATGTTCATCTTGCCAAAGCGCACATCGCAGGCGAGCAGAATCTGCAGCAACTCCTGTCCACCGATGCCGCTGCCTTCGCGAGCCATGACACTGAGCACCAGCAGTTCGCGATGCTCGTCATCTTTGCCGGCAGTTTTTCCAGAGCTGCCGCGCGGCGCCTTGCGCTCGTCACCGCGGCTTGCTGTCAGCGGTTTCTGCACTGCCAGCGCGTCATCGTCGTCGCGCCGTGCCACCAGCGGCTCGCGCTGCGGCTGCGTCAGCGGTTTAGTTGCCGAGGGCTTGGGCGCAAACAGCGGGTCGTCGTAGTCGGCATCATAGCCGGCATCAGCATCGGTTGGGTATCCGCGTTCAAAGCCGACTTCAGCGCCCAGCTCCTCTGCAGCTGCCTCCATCTGCGGCTCACCGTCACGCCGCGCTGTTTTGGCTTGCGGGGCCTTGGTTTGTGGGGCCGTGGTTTGTGGCGCGTTGGTTTGTGGAGCTTTGGGCTGCGGGGCTTCCGGCGGCAGATCCTCGTCGACGGCATCCATCAGCACCGGTACGTCGCGGTCCAGATCCAGGCCGCTTTCATTGGACGGGCGCGCGGCACTGCGCGCCACCACCCGCACCGAACTGGGAAGTTCGGGATTACCCAGATCGTCGTCCTTGCCGGCATTGCGCGACAGCCGCAGGTTTTCACGCCGATCATTGCGGTAGGAGCGAAAGCCGTCCAGCAGCACCGCGGTCACTACCAACGCGCCGATTATGATGATCCATTCTCTGACACCGAGCTCCATCGCTGCCCCCTGCTCCCCCCTGCTACGGGTTAATTCATTGTTGCTGCCGAAGCGGCACCTGGCCAAGGCTTCGATCCAGCTTTCACGCGTTGGTTCCAGCGTTAGCGCAAAAGCATCCTGTACACATTACACCCCCGCCAAAAAAACATAGTGGCGGACGCGGCATTACGCCACCGCCATTTCCGCGGCAGCTTCCAGATCTACGGTCACCAGGCGCGACACGCCCGGCTCATGCATAGTGACGCCCATCAACTGGTCGGCCATTTCCATGGCGATCTTGTTGTGGGTGATATAGATAAACTGCACCTGCTCCGACATTTCCTTGACCATGCGCGCATAGCGGCCGACGTTGGCGTCATCCAGCGGCGCGTCAACCTCGTCCAGCATACAGAACGGCGCCGGCGTCAGGCGGAAAATCGAGAACACCAATGCAATGGCAGTCAGCGCCTTCTCGCCACCCGACAGCAGGTGGATGGTGCTGTTTTTCTTGCCAGGCGGACGCGCCATGATGGCAACACCGGTGTCCAGCATGTCGTCGCCGGTCAGTTCCAGATACGCGGTACCGCCGCCGAATACCCGCGGGAACAGTTCCTGCAGGCCGCTGTTGATGCGGTCGAAGGTATCCTTGAAGCGGTTGCGGGTTTCTTTGTCGATACGCTTGATCGCGGCTTCCAGCGTTTCAAGCGCCTCGATCAGGTCGTCATTCTGCGCATCCAAGTAATGCTTGCGCTCAGACTGCGACTTGTACTCGTCGATGGCCGCCAGGTTGATGGCGCCCAGACGCTGGATGCGGCGATCGATCTGTTCCAGCTGTTCTTTCCAGCCGCTCTCGTTGGCATCTTCAGGCAACTCTGCCAACACCACCTCGGGGTCATGCTGACTCTCCTGCAGCTGTTCCTGCAGGTTACGGCGGCTCACCTGCAGCCCCTGGTTGTCGACCCGCGCTTTTTCCAGCCGGCCGGCCACTGCCTGCAGTTTCTGCTCGGTGCCGTGGCGGCGGCGCTCGCTCTCGCGCAGCTCGTGCTCGACGGCCTCCAGCTTGCGTCGCGCCTCGCTCAGCTCTTCTTCCACCTTCAGGCGCTGCTCCAGCCGCGCCTCCAGCTCCATCTTGATCTCTTCCAGCGGCGTCGCGCCCTGCTCCAGCGACTCGCTGAGCATTTCACGGCGCTGTTCCAGCTGGCTCACCTGCTCGCGGCCGCGGGCGATAGCCTGCTCCACCGAGTCCAGCTGGGTACGCAGCGATTGGTGACGCATGGCCAGCTGGTGGCTGTGATCCTTGTCGTGGCGGGCCTTCTGCCGCGCCTGGTCCAGTACCGAGCGGCTGTCATCGCGCTCCTGCAGCAGCTGCTCGCGACGGCCGGAGTCACTCTCCATGCGCTCGATGGCGTCCTGCAGCAACATCCGCGCCTCGGCCAGTGACTCCTGCTCCATTTCAAACTGGGAGCGCTGCTCGGCAAGCTCGCCCTGCAGGCGCTGGCGGCGGGCGCTGATCTGCTCGATGCGCGCCTGTTGCGCGCTCACTTTCGAGCGCAACTCGCTGTACTGGCGGCTGTGCTCCTTAACCTCGCGCTGGAGCTGCTCCTGGCGCTGTTCCAGCTGTTGCAGTCGCTCGCGTTCGGCCTCCAGCTCACCGTCGAGCTGCTCACCGCGGGCCTCTTCTTCGATCAGCTGCTCGCGCAGCTCGGCCAGCTCCTGCTGGCGCTGCAGCACGCCGCTGTTGTCGTCGTCGCCACGCACCACTCGCAGCCAGTTGGGCCCCAGCCACAGGCCATCGCGGGTGACCACGCTCTCGTGAGCGGCCAGCGAGGCGCGCAGCGCCAGCGCTGCGGTCAGATCTTCGGCCACGCGCACGCTGCTCAGCAGCGCGCTCGCCTCAACGCTGCCTGACACCTTGTTTGCCAAGGTATGGTCGGCCAGGGTATCCCCGCCGCTGCCAACCGCTGCCACCGTGGCGCAGTCGACAAAATTGATGCAGCCCTGCTCCAGGTCACCCAGCAGTGTCGCCACGCCGTCGATGGCGTCGACACACAGCGATTGCAGGCGATCGCCGAGCACGGTTTCCACCGCGGTTTCCCAGCCCTCGGCCACGTTGAGTCGCTCGGCTAGGCGGGCACTGCCTTCCAGGCCGTGCTGCTGGCTCCAGCTCTGTACCGCCTCGCCCTGCCCCATGGCTGCCTGCTGCAGCGCCTCCAGCGAGGCCAAGCGGCCGCGCATGCGCTGCAATGCACTGCGCACACTATCTTGCTGGTTGCCGTATTCGCGGATGCGGTTGCGTGCCTCGGCGATCTGCGGCTGCAGATCGTCCAGCCGCTGCTGTTCCTGCTCGCCGCGCAGCTCCATCTCTTCCAGCTGCTGCTGCAGCAGTTCAATTTCGTCGTCGCCCTCACCGGCGCCCAGGCCCTGGCGCTCCTGCTCGAGCTTTTCCATACGCTCGCGGATACGCTGCAGACTCAGCTCCATATGCTGGATGCGCGACTGCTGCACCTCCGCCTGCTGGCGCGGTTCGGCGGCGGCACTGTTGAATTCATCCCAGCGTTGCTGCCAGGCCTGCATGGCATCTTCGGCAGTCAGCAGCGCGGCCGCCGACTCCTCCTCCTGGGCCTGGGTCATTTCCAGCTCGGGCAGAATCTCTTCCAGCTCCACCGTCCACAGCTCGACCTTTTCGCTGTCGCTGACCAGGTGGCGGTTGGCTTCCTGTAGGCTGTCTTCGGCCTGGCGCAGGTCTTCGCGCAGCTGGCGCTCGCGCTCCTGCTGGTGCTGGATGGCGCCCTCGGCACGGGCGATCTCGGCACCGATGCTGTAGTAGCGGCCCTGCACTTCATTGAAGGCATCGTTGAGCTGGGTGTGGGCGTCGCGGGACTTCTCAATGGCGGTATCGGTGGACAATTGCTCGGTGATGACCGCCTCGCGTTCCAGCTCTAGCTCACGAATGACCTGCTCGTACTGCTGCACCTGGGTGTCCACTTCGCGCCACTGCAGTGCCTGCAGCTGCGCCTTGAGCAGACGCTCTTCTTTCTTGAATTCGGTGTATTTCTCCGCCGCCTGGGCCTGGCGCTGCAGATGTTGCAGCTGCCGCTCCAGCTCGTCGCGCAGGTCGGTGAGGCGCTCCAGGTTCTCGGTGGTGCGGCGCATGCGGTTTTCGGTCTCGCGACGGCGCTCCTTGTATTTGGAGATGCCCGCCGCCTCTTCGATAAAGACCCGCAGCTCGTCCGGCTTGGCCTCGATCAGCTTGGAGATCATGCCCTGCTCGATGATGGCATAGCTGCGCGGGCCGAGGCCGGTGCCGAGGAAAATATCGGTGATGTCGCGGCGGCGACACTTGGTGCCGTTGAGGAAGTATTCGGACTGGCCCTCGCGGGTGACCTTGCGCTTGATGGCGATTTCGCTGAAGCGGGCGTACTCGCCGCCCAGTTTGCCTTCGCTGTTGTCGAACACCAGCTCGATGGAGGCCTGCCCCACCGGCTGACGGTTGACCGAGCCGTTGAAGATAACGTCGGTCATGGACTCGCCACGCAGGTTCTTGGCCGAGCTCTCCCCCATGACCCAGCGCACCGCGTCGATGACATTGGACTTGCCGCAACCATTGGGGCCGACCACCGCCGACATATTGCTGGGGAAGTTCACCGTGGTCGGATCAACAAAGGATTTGAAACCGGCCAGCTTTATGCATTTGAGTCGCATAGCAATCAGAGAGAATAAGGTAAGCTATTGAATTTATTATACTAATTGCAAGTATAATACGCGGCGGCCGCCACCCCTGCGGCAGTTCGGGCTAGTTTAGCGGTTATTCCCTGCGCACTCCACGCCGGTAGTGGATTTTTTAATCCACCACCGCGTCGATCAACAGCTTGGCAACGCCAGCCTCGGCCACCGCCAGCGTCCCGCCCTGCCCCTGCAGATCGCCGCGCTGCGCCATCACTGCGCCACCGCGGGAGATGCGCGCGGTCAGCGACACCTGCTGGAACTGGCTGAGCTTGCGCGCCGGACTCATGGCATCGGCATCGGTCAGCAGCACCGTGCGCGGCCACGGTCCCTTAGCGGGCTGGCGCACCACCGCCACCGGCAGCGCGCTGCCATCGTCGGCCTTGGCGAATACGTAGAGCATGCCATCAGCCTGGGCGCGCAGCGCCGGCGTCAGGTCCACTTCCACCGCCAGTCCGCTGAGTAGCCCGGCATCCAGCGCGCGCTGCTTGGCCTGGGCAATGCCGCCGGCGATCACCGGCAGCTGGGGGGAATTGGCTGGCTGTGCACGCAGCAGGCGCTGCCAGAAGTCGATGGCCGCCAGGTAGTCGGCGCGGGCGAAGGCATCCACACCCAGCAGCCCCAGCGCCGTAGTCTGCTGCGGGTCCAGGGTCAGTGCCCGCTGCAGCAGCTCGTTGACGCGCGCGTCCAGACGGCGCTCGTTGCCCAGGTAAATGGCCTGGGCCCACTGTGCCACGGCGCCGGCATCGTCTGGGCGCAGCTCCACCAGGCGCTGGTAGTAGCCGGCCGCGGCGGCGAACTGCCCGGTTTCCATATGCAGGCGCGCCTGCAGCCACAGCAATTCCTGTTTTTCCGGACGCTTTTGCAGGCTGCGCTCGGCGGCCGCAATCATGCCCTGGATATCCTGCGGCGACAGCGACGGCTGCTGCCACAGCTGGCGCTGCAGTTGCATCAGCGCCAGTTCATCGTCGGCGCCGAGGTGCTGGTACAGGGAATAACTGGCCAGCGGCAACGCTGCCAGCAACAGCCACAGCGGCCAGCGCCCCAGCGCGCGCGCCACTGCGGTGGGCGCAGCCGCCGGTGTTTCACTGAGCAGCTGGCGCTCCAGCTCCACCTCCAGCTCGCGCAACTGCTGGTCGTCGATCAGCCCCTGCTGGCGGTCGCGCGCCAGCTCGTCCAAGCGCTGGCGGTAGCAGGCGGTTTGCGCCTCGCGCGCACTCTCGCCGGCAGTCACGGGGCGCCGCCACAGGCCCAGCACGACAAATGCCAGCGCCAGCGCCAGCAGCGCCGTACCGGCGGCAAACAATTCAGTCATCGCGGTTCTCCGACAGCAGGCGTTCGATGCGCTGCTGCTCTTCGGCGCTCAGGGGCGGCGGACTCAGCGGTTCGCGGCTGGCGGCGCCGCGGCGCAGCTGGACCCACCAGGTAAGGCCGCCGATCACCAGCAGCAGCAACGGCAGCCCCCACAGCGCCAGGGTGCGCGCGGTCAACCGCGGCCGATAGAGAATGAAATCGCCGTAGCGGTCGAGCATGAACTGCTGGATATCCGCATCGGAGTGGCCCTCGCTGATCAGGCGGTGCAGCTCGCGGCGCAGGTCCGAGGCGATCGGCGAGTTGGAACCCTCAAGATTCTGGTTCTGGCACTTGGGGCAGCGCAGCTCCTCGACAAAGCGCTGGTAGCGCTCGCGCTGCTGCTCGTCGGCAAAGTCGTAAGTCTCGATCACCGCCGCGGCCGACAGCGCCAGACAGCTCAGCAGAATCGCCAGCAGTGCGCGCATCAGCCCTGCTCCTCGCGAATTTTCTGCAACAGCGGCAGGAATTGCTCGCGCCACACGCGCTCATCCAGCGCGCCCTGGTAGCGCAAGCGCACCACCCCCTTGGGGTCAATCACATAGGTCTCGGGGGCGCCGGTCACGCCCAGATCCAGCCCCAGGCGGCCGTCAGCATCCACCAGGGTGGCGGTGTAGGGGTTGCCTTTCTCGGCCAGCCAGACGCGGGCCTTGTCGGCGTCGTCCTTGTAATTGATGCCGAACAGCGCCACTTCGCCGCGCCGCGCCAGCTCCAGCAGGAAGGGGTGCTCGAAATGGCAGGTGGGGCACCAGGTGGCCCAGACATTGAGCAGCAGGGTCTGCCCCAGCAGCTCACTGCGGCTGAGCCAGCCGTCGCTCTCCAGCACCGGCAGACGAAATTCGGGCAGCGGCTTGTCGACCAGTGCCGATGGCAGCGCCGTGGGGCTGTACTCGCCGCGCTCCACCTGGCGCTCGACACCGTAAAACATCAGCGCCAGCACCGCAAAGATGATCAGGGGTATAAACAGTTTGAGTCTCGCCATCACTGGCCTCCCCGGTCGCGGCTGCGCACGGTCAGCCGGTAGCGTTTGTCGGTCACCGCCAGTACGCCGCCCAATGCCATCAGCACACCACCCAGCCAGATCCAGCGCACAAAGGGCTTGTAGTGAATGCGCACTGCCCAGGCGTCATTGCCAACGGGCTCGCCCATGGCCACGTAGATATCGCGCCACAGTCCGGCGTCGATGCCGGCTTCAGTCATGATCTGGCCGCTGCGGGCAAAGTAGCTGCGCTTTTCCGGCAGCAATTCGGCCACGGTGTGCTCGCCGCGACTGACCACAAAACGCCCCTGCTGGGCCTGGTAGTTGGCGCCACGCACCGACCCCAGATCGGCGAAATGAACGCTGTAGCCCGATTCCAGGCTGACGGAGTCACCCACTGCCATGCGCAGGTCGCGCTCGTCGCTGTAGTGACTGACCAGACACACCCCCAGCAGCGAACAGGCCAGGCCCAAATGGGCGATCAGCATGCCGTAGTAAGACGGGGTCAGCCGCCGCAGCCCGGCCCACAGACTCGGGGCGTTGCGCAGCTTGCTCTGCAGATTGCGCAGGCTAGACAGCAACAACCAGCTGGCCAGCATCACGCCGATCACCACCGCCACGCTGAACTGGCCGGCGTAGACCCAGGGCAGCACCACCCCCAGCACCAGACTGGCCGCCAGCGCCACCGACAGCTGCGACACCAGCGCACTGCCGCGACTGCGCTTCCACTGGGCGCTGGGACCCAGGCCAGTGAGCGCCGCCAGCACCGCCATCAGAGGCACAAACAGGGCATTGAAATAGGGAGGACCCACCGAGTATTTGCCCAGCCCGGCATAATCCATCACCAGCGGGAACAGAGTGCCGATTAGCACGGTCAGCGCCGCCACCACCAGCAACACGTTATTGGCCAGCAACAGCGCCTCACGCGACAGCGCGGTGTAGGCCGGCCGCTGCACTACCGCCGGCGCCTTGAAGGCGTACACCGTCAGCGAGCCGCCGACGACGATGACCAGAAAGCCGAGGATGAACAGGCCGCGACTGGGATCGGCGGCGAAGGCGTGTACCGAGGTCAGCACCCCGGAGCGCACCAGGAAAGTACCCAGCAGGCTCAGCGAGAAGGCGAAAATGGCCAGCAGCAGTGTCCAGCTCTTGAAACTACCGCGCTTCTCAGTGACCGATAGCGAGTGAATCAGCGCCGTGCCCACCAGCCAGGGCATGAACGAGGCGTTTTCCACCGGGTCCCAGAACCACCAACCGCCCCAGCCCAGCTCGTAATAGGCCCACCAGCTGCCCAGAGTGATACCGAGTGTCAAAAACGCCCAGGCGATATTGGTCCAGGGCCGCGACCAGCGCGCCCAGCTGGCGTCCATCCGGCCGCTGGTCAGCGCCGCCAGTGCAAAGGCAAAGGCCACCGAGAAGCCGACGTAGCCGAAGTACAGCATCGGCGGATGGATCACCATGCCCGGATCCTGCAGCAGCGGATTGAGGTCGGCGCCGTCGGCCGG
>JBFHRT010000034.1:0-10240 GCA_041591575.1 Spongiibacteraceae bacterium | reverse complement strand
GGGTGCGCGCGGCGCACCCTACCGAGCGCCGCGCCCGCCTTTGCGTCTCCCGTCTCCCGTCCAGCGTTAAACGGCAGTCCTTACAGCGACAGAATCACCTCCACCTCAATCTGGGCACCGCGCGGCAGCGCCGCCACCTGCACGCAGGCGCGCGCCGGGTAGGGCTGGCTGAAAAACTGCTGCATGACGCCGTTGACGGCGGCGAAGTCGCCGAGGTCGGTCAGCGAGATATTGACCTTGACGGCGTTGTCGAGACTGCCGCCGGCTGCGGCCGCCACCGCCGCCAGGTTCTTGAACACCTGCTCGGCCTGGGCCTCGATGCCGCCCTCAACCATCTCCATGGTGGCCGGGTCTAGCGGAATCTGGCCCGACAGGTAGACGGTGTCACCGGCGCGCACGGCCTGGGAGTAGGGGCCGATGGCTGCGGGGGCGTCGGTGGTGGCGATGATTTGTTTCTGACTCACGTGGGGCTCCTTGGGTTGGCGGTAAGCGGTTGAGAAAGGCGCATGGTAAGGGATTGGGGGCGGTGGTCGGAAGTCCGGTGTGTAAAAGATGGTGGTCGGACGTCGGAAGTCTGACGTCGGAGGCTAAAAGCAAAAGCGGGGCGGTCGATGGTATTTGTCGTGCGGGTTTGCGCGCGCAGCGCGCGGCGTCAGACTTCCGACGTCAGACGTCCAACTGCTTTCAATGCTTTACCCGCGTCACCCGAATGGTGGCCGGAATATGGCGGATACGGCGCATGATGTTGGCCAAGTGGGCGCGGGAGTTGACGCCGATGATCAGGTGCACGGTACTGATCTTGGGGTTCTCGTCTTCGACGCTGATTTTCTCGATGCTGGCATCGGCGCCGTTCACGCGGGTGGCGAGCACGGCGATGATGCCGCGCTGCTTGCTCAGTTCCACCTTGAGCTCGACGGCGAAGTCACGCTCGATGTCATCGGCCCAGGTCAGCGGTACGATGCGCTCGGGGGTGGCGCGCATGTCGACGCTGTTGTGGCAGTTTTCGGTGTGCACCACCACGCCTTTTTCTGAGCTGACCAGGCCGACGATGGGGTCGCCAGGAATGGGGTAACAGCACTTGGCGAAGTTGACCAGGAAACCCTCGGTGCCGTGAATCACCATCGCCTGCTGCGGCCGCGGCGCCTGCGGGTGCTGTTCGTCCTGCTGGCTGTCCAGCAGCTGGCGCGCGGTAAGGAAGCCGACGCGGTTGCCCAGGCCGATCTGCTCCAGCAGGGCATCGAAGCTGCGGGCGCCGGTTTTTTCCACCAGCTGCTCCAGCTGCACCGGCGGAATCTGGGCGAGGCCGCTGCCCATGCTGGCCAGCGCCTTGTCCAGCATGCGCCGGCCCAGCTCCACCGCCTCGGCGTGGCGGCGGTGCTTGAGGAAGTGGCGGATGCCGGTGCGCGCCTTGGCGGTGACCACAAAATGCAGCCAGGTGGGGTTGGGCTGGGCGCCGGGGGCGGTGATCACCTCCACCGTCTGTCCGCTCTGCAGCGCTTCTGACAGCGGCGCCAGGCGGCGATTGATGCGACAGGCGACGCAGCTGTTGCCGATGTCGCTGTGCACCGCGTAGGCGAAGTCCACCGCGGTGGCGCCTGCCGGCAGCTCCATGATGTCGCCGCGTGGCGTGAACACATAGACCTCGTCCGGGAACAGGTCGATCTTGACGTTTTCGATAAACTCCAGCGAGTTGCCGGCGCGCTGCTGCATCTCCAGCAGGCCCTGTACCCACTGGCGGGCGCGGGCGTGGCTGCTGTCGGCGACGTTGCCGTCACTGGACTTGTACAGCCAGTGGGCGGCGATGCCGTTGTTGGCCATCTCCTCCATCTCCGCGGTGCGGATCTGGATCTCGATGGGCACGCCGTCGAGGCCGAACAGCACCGTGTGCAGCGACTGGTAGCCGTTGGCCTTGGGGATGGCGATGTAGTCCTTGAACTGGCCCGGCACCGGCTTGTACAGGTTGTGCACGCAGCCCAGCACCCGGTAGCAGGTGTCGACGGTGTCGACCACGATGCGGAAGGCGTACAAGTCCATGATCTCGCTGAAGGACTTGCGCTTGGCGCGCATCTTCTCGTAGATGCTGTACAGGTGCTTCTCGCGGCCGACCACGCGCGCGGCGATGCCCTCTTCGGCGAGGTAACCCTCGATGCTCTCGCGGATGTGGTTGACGATTTCCTTGCGGTTGCCGCGCACCGCCTTGACCGCGGCGCGGATGCGGCTGGCGCGCATCGGGTGCAGTGCGGCAAAGCCCAGGTCTTCGAACTCCAGGCGGATGTTGTGCATGCCCAGGCGCTGGGCGATGGGGGCGTAGATCTCCAGGGTCTCGCGGGCGATGCGGCGACGCTTGGGCGGCTGCAGCACACCCAGGGTGCGCATGTTGTGCAGGCGGTCGGCCAGCTTGACCAGGATCACGCGAATGTCCTTGGCCATGGCCAGTGCCATTTTCTGGAAGTTTTCCGCCTGCTGCTCGGCGCGGGACTCGAACTCGATGCGGGTCAGTTTGGAGACGCCATCCACCAGTTCGGCCACGGTGTCGCCGAACTGTTCGCCCAGCGCCTGCTTGCCGATGCTGGTGTCCTCGATCACATCGTGCAGCATGGCCGCCATCAGGCTCTGATGGTCCATGTGCATGTCGGCGAGGATGGAGGCGACGGCCAGCGGGTGGGTGACGTAGGGCTCGCCGCTGCGCCGGCGCTGGCCCTCGTGGGCCTGCTCGGCGTAATAGTAGGCGCGCTTAACCTGGTTGACCTGGTCGCGGGTGAGGTAGTCGGACAGGCCGGCGCCCAGGGCCTCGATGGAGGCAGCCGAACCGTCGCCGCCGTCGGCTTTGAAGATGCTGTACTGCTCCACCGCGCTAAACCCCCCGCGCGCGCCGCTGCCCCGCGGACGGTGCCGCTGTGTGCGGGGGCTGGCGAGGGGTGGCGCTCATGGCGTTACTCGGCGGGGTGTTCGATTTCCGCCAGGTCCAGAGTGGGCTCTTCAGGCTCTTCCTCGGCGCTCATGATCTCTTCTTTGCTGAGCAGGCCGTCGGCAATTTCACGCAGTGCCAGTACGGTGGGCTTGTCGCCTTCTTCGGGCACCAGCGGGTCTTTGCCGCCGGTGGCGATGGCGCGGGCGCGCTTGCTGGCGACCATCACCAGTTCAAAGCGGTTGTCGACACTGCCCAAGCAGTCTTCTACGGTAATACGAGCCATGAATGATTCCTGAAACGAGCGAAAATCCGGATACGAAAAAAACACCCACGGCGCGCGACAGCGCTCCGCGGGATCCTGTTGCCAGTGTATCAAAATTGACCAGGCGGGGATACTGCCTGCAGCGGCGCCGAGCGCTTACTCGCCGGCTTCTTCCTCGGCCAGCAGCGCGCCGAGCAGTTCGCCGTGGCGCGCCTGCTGCTGCGCCAGGCGCAGGCGCTGGCTGCGCACAATGGCCACCAGGTCGGCCAGTGCCTGTTCGAACACGTCATTGATCACCACAAAGTCGCCCTCGCCGTAGTGCGACATCTCATCCACCGCCGCGCGCATGCGCCGCTCGATGACGC
Source organism: Spongiibacteraceae bacterium (assembly GCA_041591575.1). Classification (GTDB taxonomy): domain Bacteria; phylum Pseudomonadota; class Gammaproteobacteria; order Pseudomonadales; family Spongiibacteraceae; genus JBFHRT01. The sequence continues at coordinate 6,702 of JBFHRT010000034.1, read as the reverse complement.
TGGCGTCGTCCTGGCCGCGGCCGGTCAGGCGCTGGCGCAGCGCCTCGCGCGAGGGCGGCAGAATAAACACCGCCACCGTGTCCGGCAGCAGCCTGCGCACCTGCTGTGCGCCCTGCCAGTCGATCTCAAGGATGACGTCGGTGCCGGCTGCCAGCTGCGACTCCACCCAGGCACCCGAAGTGCCGTAGCAGTTGTCGAACACCTGAGCGTGCTCGAGGAAATCGCCGGCCTCGAGCATGGTCTGGAACTGCTCGCGGCTGACGAAGTGATAATTGACGCCGTCGGCCTCACCCGGGCGCATGGCGCGGGTGGTGTGGGAGACGGAGACGGTGAGATCGGAGGCCTGCGCCAGCAGCGCCTCGACCAGGCTGGTCTTGCCCGCCCCGGAGGGGGCCGACACGGTGTACAGGGTGCCTCGGGGGGCGGAATTGGGGCTCATTGTGCTACTTGCCTTAATTTGCTATGTCGATCATCACAGATGCCAGATACATCTGTAGATCTTAGCAATATCAATAGGTTAAGCCTAATCTCTACACTCTTCGTAGTTGTTTGCTACGCAGCTCGCTACTTGTTAAGCCCCCTTGCCATCGCCTGCAGGAAGCAGTCCCGACAAGTGTGGGTGCATGCTGTGCGCAATACATATCTGAAGCCCAATCAACAATCCATCAACAAAATAGTGATCAATAATATCAATGGGTTAGCTGCGTTTTCTCAGCCCAGCTTATGCTCACATCAACAATTCATCAACAAAATCTGCCCGTGGTAGTTATCCCCAAAAGGGAATGTAACGGCGACTCTTTGCGCCAACGTCAGGGTCATAGGGCTTAATCAAGCCCGCTTTTATCGATTCGCGAATGACATTGGATGCCTGGGATTTGTTGTGTTCCTCAATTCCGAACCGTTCCCGAACCGAGGCATTGTTCATCGGCTCTCTGTTCACGTATTTCAAACAGCAGTGCTGATAGCAGGCGCGGATACGGTCTTCTGGGCCCATGTCCTTGTACTCTTTGTGAGCGAAAAGTACTACTCGCGTGTGTTGCTCGGTTTGTTCAAATATGGGGGCGGGCAACTGGTAGACTTCGGTTTGGGCGATCACTTTATCAATGCCGCTACCGCGTTCTTCGCAGATGCCGATGCGGCGCATAAACGAGGCCAGTGCTTCGTTGCGGCTGCGTGGTGGGCTGTCCAGAAAGCGTTGAGTATCCACCAGCGGTGCGCCGGGGTTTGTTATTTCCAGCCGGCCATTAAAAAGTTCGATCAGTGGGCCAGTGCCGGTTAGATTGAAGTCTTGGTGAATAATGGCGTTGGCGACCAGCTCGCGAAGAGCAAGCTCCGGGTACATGGGGACTTCCGCCCGAAATGCTTTGCCTATCTCCTCATTGGCCGGCAGCAAAGTTTTCAAGTAGTCAATTAGAGCTTCAAAGCCCACCGCGTAGCCTTTGGCGCCTTCCAATTCGCGTATAGTTTCAAGCTTGCTGTTGCCTTTGTAGAGAATAAGACGAACTGCCTTGCGAGCCAATGACTGGAAGTCCTGCAGCCGTTTTGCGAAGAGCACGGCACCCAAGTGAGTGATATCCCACTGGCCGCTTACGCTGCGCTGGATCAGTTGGTCCGCTTCCAGCGCGGCGAGGATGCCGTCCCGCCCCTCGGGCAGGGGTTGGTGAGTGAGGTCAAAATAGGCCGGGTAGTCTAGCAGTGATAGAACCCTGTCGGCGCTTATGCGCTCTGCCGCGAGCTGCCGTTCAAAGGGTGCCCGATCGAATACCCTCCACAGTTCACGTTCTTTCTCTGGAAATTCTCGCAACTTCTTTTTGTAAGAGCCTACACGAATATACTCAATGCCATCAAATTGCACCGGCGTGTGGCTCGCAGCCTGAATCTCCAGAATTACGATCGGCTGGTCAGATGCGGTGCTGAACTCAAAAAAGCGAAAGTGAATTTTGGGTGAGGTTTTCTGCAGTAGCCAGCTTTCCAGTTCTTGTTGTCTATGGCGGGTAGTCGAAGGTTTGAAGGCTGTGCCGACTACTGCGTGACTGACGTTTTCCACGCCCCAGACCAGATATGCAGACTGTTTGCCCAGTAGAGCCGCCGAGTTTGCCAGGGCAGAAATATACTCGCCAATCAGCGGCGGGTCATCGTTGTCCTGTTTGAACTCAACCCACTCGGTTTCGCTGGGCAGGCTGCACAATTCCCTGAGCAGGGAATACAGATAGGTCTTGTCGCGATCTATGCTCATCAGGCGGCGTTTTCTTTGGTGATTTCCGATCTCATTCAGTGCTATTCAATATTCTGGATCTGCTCGCGCATCTGCTCGATCAGCACCTTCAGCTCCACCGCCGCCGCGGTGCTGTCGCTGACCACTGCCTTGGAGGATAGGGTGTTGGCCTCGCGGTTGAGTTCCTGCATCAGGAAGTCCAGCCGCCGGCCGCAGGCGCCGCCTTTGGCCAGTACGCGTTTGACCTCGGCAACATGGGTTTGCAGCCGGTCCAGCTCCTCGTCCACGTCCAGTTTCTGCGCCAGCAGTGCCACCTCGGCCTCCAGCCGTTCGGCATCCAGCTGTACCTGCAGGTCTGCCAACCGCTGCTGCAGCTTGTGGCGCTGGGCGGTCACGATTTCGGGCATGCGCTGGCGCAGCTCGGCGGTGATGGCCGCAATCTGCTGCAGCCGCTGCTCAATAAAGGCGCGCAGCTCGCTGCCCTCGCGCTCGCGGGTGGCGCCCAATTCCGCTAGCGCCTCGCTAAAGGCCGCCAGTATGGCGCTTTGCACGGCGTCGCTGTCGACTTCGGACTGGCTGAGCACGCCTGGCCACTGCAGCAGTTGCAGCGGGTCCAGCGCTGCGGCGCCGTCAATGCGTTGCTGCAGCTGCTGCGCGGCGGCAATCAGTTGCTGCGCCAGTGCCTCGTTGAGTTCCAGGGTGGTGTCGGCGCTGTTTTCGCTGTGCACTCGCAGCGCGCACTCGACCTTGCCGCGGGCCAGCTGCTGGCGCAGTGCCTCGCGCAGCGCCGGCTCGACGCCGCGCCACAGCTCCGGCAGTTTGAACTGCAGGTCCAGGTAGCGGTGGTTGACCGAGCGCAGTTCCCAGGTCAGCGTGCCCCAGCTGTGCTCGGCGCGGTGATGGGCGAAGGCGGTCATGCTGCGAATGCTCAAGTGGGGCTTCCTCGTGTCGATGGCCGGTGCGAGGAGCCTATTCTAGTGCAGCGCGTCGCGGGATTGAAATCATCGCGAGCCGGTCGCCGCCGTGTATACTAGGCGCCCCCGATTTACAGCCAGTATTTTCCGACTATGACGACGACCCGACCCAGTGAACGCGCGCCCGATCAGCTGCGCGATTGCCGCATTACCCGCAATTTTACCTGCCATGCCGAGGGCTCGGTGCTGGTGTGCATGGGCAACACCAAGGTGATCTGCACCGCCTCGGTGGAATCGCGGGTGCCGCCCTTCCTGCGCGGTAGCGGTCAGGGCTGGGTCACCGCCGAGTACGGCATGCTGCCGCGCTCCACCGGCGAGCGCATGGGCCGCGAGGCGGCGCGCGGCAAACAGGGCGGGCGCACCCTGGAGATCCAGCGCCTGATCGGCCGCTCGCTGCGCGCGGCGGTGGACCTGAAAGCGCTGGGCGAGAACAGCATCACCCTGGACTGCGACGTCATCCAGGCCGACGGTGGCACCCGCACCGCTGCCATCACCGGTGCCTGCGTGGCGCTGGTGGACGCCATAAGCGTGCTGCGCGAGCGCGGCGCCATCACCACCGATCCGCTCAAGCAGCTGGTAGCGGCGGTGTCGGTGGGCGTGGTCGACGGCCAGCCGGTGCTGGACCTGGATTACGCCGAGGATTCCACCGCGGATACCGACATGAACGTGGTGATGGGCGCCGATGGCGGCTTTATCGAGGTGCAGGGCACGGCCGAGGGCGCGCCCTACAGTCGTGCCGACATGAACGCCATGCTGGATCTGGCGGAGAGCGGAATCGCCGAGCTGATTGCTATTCAGAAGGCGGCGCTGGCGGAGTAAGCAAATCCGATCTTTTCGACGGGCTATGAAACAGGGCTCGTCATTGCGAGGAGCGCCAGCGACGCGGCAATCTCATTGAGAGTGGCAGTGACTGCCGGGAGATTGCCGCGGCACCAGATCCCGTGAAAAGCACGCGATCTGGTACCTCGCAATGACCGAGTAAAAGGGCGCTATCGCTAAACACCTTATCGGCTCAGCGGTGAATCCCGGTGCTCAGAACGGCGATTCCGGCAGCTCGTAGTCGTAATCCAGAATCAGCGGCGCGTGGCTGGAGAACTGCTGGGTCTTGTAGATGGCGCCGTATTCGACGCTGGATTTGAGCCGCCCCGACACCACCTGGTAATCCACCCGCCAGCCGTTTTCCCCCAGTGTGCCATCCGGCCACCAGCTGAATTCATCGGGGTCGCGGTTGACCAGGCGGAAGGCGTCGGCATAGCCCAGCTCGTGGAACACCCGCTCCAGCCACTGCTGCTCCTCGGGCAGGGCGCCGGAGCGGCCGCTGTTGCCGGCGGCGTCCTGCAGGTCCACCGAACGGTGGGCGATGTTCCAGTTGCCGCAGATGATGAAGTCGCGGCGCTTGTTGCGGATCTTGTTGAGGTGGTGATAGAACTGGTCAAAGAACTGGTTCTTGTGCGCCTGCGCCTTGCCATCGCCGTTACCGGCGGCGGGCGCCAGCAGGCAGCCGACACTGATATTGCCGTAATCGGCCTGGATGTAGCGGCCTTCCATGTCAAAATCGGCAAAACCCAGGCCGGTCATGATCGCTTTGGGCAGCTGCCGGCAGTAGATGGCGACGCCGTTGCTGTTGGCTTCGGCGGCATCAAAGAAGTAGGCGTTGTACTCCGGCGGGAAGTACAGCGAGTCCTGCAGTTCGTATTCCGCCACGCCGAGGTTCTGGATGCAGATGATGTCGGCATCCTGCTCGCGAACCCAGTCAAAGAAGCCACGGGCGGCAGCGTCTTTGATGCCGTCGGCACAAAAGCTAATGATTCTCATGTGTGTCTCTTTCGTTCCGCGATGCGCATCGCTGGCGATGCACCGGCCGCCCGTTATGTGCACGGCCGCAGTGGTATTTGGCTGCGTGACGCGCGACAAACCGTTATTTTTCTGTGCATCCCATGGCTGGGATACAATGACAAGTTTAAGACGAGATGGCAGATGTTGCCAGTAATACGCCAAACCCTGCAGTCGGGAAGAGAGTCATGGAACCCTATCAACACCAGTTTATCGAGCAGGCTATTGCCAGCGAAGCGTTGTGCTTCGGCGAATACACCCTCAAATCCGGGCGCGTCAGCCCCTATTTTTTCAATGCCGGGCGTTTCTACCACGGCCGCGCACTGGCCGCGCTGGCGCGCAGTTATGCCGCCGCCATCACCGCTGCCGGGGTTGAGTTCGATGTGCTGTTCGGCCCCGCCTACAAGGGCATTTCACTGGCGGCGGTGACCGCCTGCGCGCTGGCCGACCAGTACGATCGCGACGTGCCCTATGCCTACAACCGCAAGGAAAAGAAGGATCACGGCGAGGGCGGCAGCCTGGTGGGGGCGCCGCTGGCCGGTCGCGTGCTGATCATCGATGACGTGATTACCGCCGGCACCGCCATCCGCGAGTCCATCGAGCTGATTCGCGGCGCCGGCGCCGAGGTGGCGGGTGTGGTGATTGGCCTCGACCGCCAGGAGCGCGGTCGCGATGCGCGCTCGGCAATTCAGGAGTTGGAGCAGGATTGGGGGCTGGATGTGACCAGCATCGTGAAACTGGGTGATATTGTGGAATATCTCCGTTCCAAAGATGCCGCTGACGGCTATATTGACAAGATCGAGACCTATCGTCAGCAGTACGGTATCTGACAGTTAACCAGGGAAGACCCACATACATGCGCCACGCCTTATCACCGCTGTTACTCGTGCTGAGCGTGCTGCTGTTGGGCAGCGGCAGCGGCAGCGCGCAAGCAGAGAAGCTGCTCTACCGCTACGTCGACACCAGCGGCAAGATCGTGCTGGTCGACCAGCTGCCGCCGGAGGCGGTGGCGCTGGGCTACGATATTATCCGTCCGGATGGGCGGCTGATTGAGACTGTGGCCGGCAAGCCCACTGAGGAGGAGCTCAGGCGCGTCGGCGACCAGGAGCAGGCCATGCGCCTGCGCGAGGAAGAAGCCGAGCGCCTGCGCGAGTGGGACGAGTCGCTGCTGCTGCGCTACAGTGCGGTGGCCGATATTGAGGCCGCCAAGCAGCGCGCGCTGAAGGAGATTCAGGTGCGCCTGGCCATCCTCAATTCCAACCTGCGCCAGCTCAAGCGCCAGGTCGAGGTGCAGCAGGCGGAGGCCGCCGATGCCGAGCGCGCTGGCGGCACGGTGCCGGAGTCGCTGACCCGCAATATCAAGGCGATGATGTGGCGCATCGGCGATGTTGAGGAGATGATCGAGTTCCGCCAGCGCGAGCTGCAGGATACTGCCGCCGCCTACGATCGCGATATCCGTCGCTTTGACACCCTGCTGCAGCGCGTCGGCGGTCGCCGCTGAGCGGATCGCGGCATTTACGCCGGGCTGTCAGCGGCCTCGCGGTTGGGGGTGGTGCTGCGGAATACGCTGCCGGTGAGCAGCTGCCACTGGTCTTCCCAGTTTTCCGTGGGGCTGCGCTTGAACTCGCTGCGCACGAACTGGCTGATGCGGCCCTCGGCGGCGGCCAGTAGCAGGTTCGC
>JBFHRT010000033.1:0-10471 GCA_041591575.1 Spongiibacteraceae bacterium | reverse complement strand
CTGACTCAACAACAGGGGCTGCATCACGGCTGCGCCCTCCCCGCCAGCGCCAGGCGCGCGCAGCTGACATCGCTGAAGGGCAGGCGCTGACCGCCCTGCTCCTGATAGTCCTCATGGCCCTTGCCGGCGATCAGCACCAGATCCTCGGGCGCGGCCTCGGCCAGGGCATATTCGATGGCGGCACGGCGGTCCAACTCTACCTTCAGCGGCGCACTGTCCATGCCGCCGACGATGGCCTCGGCTATGGCTTCGGCGCGTTCGCCGCGGGGGTTGTCGCTGGTGACCACCACGCAATCGGCCAGCCGCTCGGCCACCGCCCCCATCAGCGGTCGCTTGCCACGATCGCGGTCACCGCCGCAACCAAACACGCACCACAGCCGGCCTTCACAGTGGCGGCGCAGCGCCAGCAGCACTTTATCCAGAGCGTCGGGGCTGTGGGCGTAGTCAATCACCGCCAGCAGGCCGTCGCCCCCGTGCAGGCACTCCATGCGACCGGCGATGGGCTGCAACGCCGCCATGGCATCGGCAATGGCCGCCGGCGCCACGCCCAGACCGCCCAGCGCGGTCACCGCCGCCAGCAGGTTGGCGAGATTAAAGTCGCCGAGCAGCGGGCTGCGCAGCGCGAGCTCACCCCAGGGCGTGCTCACCTCGGCGCTGATGCCGTCGCGGCTGTATGCCACCGCGCGCGGGTGCACCGCGGCGGCGCTATCGCTGAGACTGTAATCCAGCACCTCGCAGCCCGACACCACGCCGCGCAGGCTGGCGCTGAAGGGATCGTCGCGATTCAGCACCACCAGCTCCAGCCCCGGCTGGCGGAACAAGCGTGCCTTTTCCTCGCCATAGGCCGCCATGCTGCCGTGGTAGTCGAGGTGGTCCTGGCTCAGATTGGTGAACAGCGCAGCGCGGAACTGCAGCGCCTCGACCCGATGCTGGGCCAGGCCGTGTGAAGACACCTCCATCGCTGCCCAGCCGGCACCGGCATCCACCCAGTCGCGCAGCAGCGACTGGATACTGACGGCGTCCGGCGTGGTATTGGCGGTGGCCGACAACTGGCCGACACGGCCGCTGCCCAGGGTGCCGATCACCCCGCAGGGTTCGTTAAGGGCTTCAAGCAACTGGGCCAGCATCAGTACCGTGCTGGACTTGCCGTTGGTGCCGGTGACGCCAATCAGGTTCAATTGCCGCGAGGGGTGGCTGAAGAAGCGCCCGGCAATTTCACTGAGGCGCTGCGCCAGCTGCTCCACCGCCACCACTGGCAGCCGCCAGGCACTGACATCGCAGGGCGCGTCGGCAATCACCGCTACCGCGCCGGCGGCGGCAGCCTGGGCGATATAGTCGCGGCCATCGTGGGCATGACCACGCACCGCCAGGAACACGTCGCCGGGGCGCACCTGGCGCGAGTCCAGCGCCAGACCGGCAACCGGCACCGCGGCCTGCTCGCGGGGCAGTCCGTCCAGCAAATCGCCGAGTACGGTTACCTGTGGCTGTCCCATCGTCCTCGCCATCACACAGAATTCGGTCGCTTGTTGCGCTCGGTTTTGGCCTTGGCCGCAGCCACTGCCTCAGCCGGCCGCGCATCCGGCGCCACGTCCAGCAGGCGCATGGCATCGGCGGTCACCCGGGAAAATACTGGTGCCGCCACCAGCCCGCCAAAATGCTCGCCGTTGCCCGGCTCGTCGATGGTCACCACGGTGACCACTCGCGGCGCACTGGCCGGCGCCAGCCCGACAAAGGTGGCGCGATAGCGATCCTCGGCGTAACCGCCGGTGGCGGCTACTTTGTGCGCGGTGCCGCTCTTGCCGGCAACGCGGTAGGCGTCAATGCGCGCACGGGTGCCGGTGCCGCCTTTCTGGGTCACGGTCTCCAGCATCGACACCAGCTGGCGCGCGGTGCCCGGGTCCAGCACCTGCTGGCCGGGCTCGCTGTTATCATCGCGGCGCAACAGGCTCACCGGGCGCAGCAGGCCGTCGTTGGCAAAGACGGTATAGGCCTGAGCCAGCTGCAGTGCGGTCACAGTCAGGCCGTAGCCAAAGGCAAAGTTGGCGCGCTCGATGGGCCGCCAGCGCGGGCGGTTGGGCAGCAGGCCGTTGCTCTCGCCGGGAAAGCCGCTGCCGGTGGAGCGGCCCAGACCGAAACGCTGAAACACACTCCACACCGCCTGTTCATCCAGCGACAAGGCAATCTTGCTGGTACCCACCTGGCTGGATTTCTTGAGGATGCCGCCGAGGTCCAGCACGCCGTAATCCACCGGATCCAGCAAGGCCTTGCGCCCCACCTGCAGGTAACCAGGGCTGGTGTTGATCTGGCTGTCCGCGGTGTACTTGCCACTCTCCAGCGCCGCCACGATGGTCATCGGCTTGACCGTGGAGCCGGGCTCGAACATATCGATCACCGCGCGATTACGCATCGCCGCGGGCTGCAGATCACTGCGGTTGTTGGGGTTAAAGGAGGGCTGGTTGACCATGGCCAGCACCTCACCGCTGCGGCTATCCACCATCACAATGGAGCCTGCCTTGGCCTTGTGGCGCAGCAGCGCCGCCTTGAGCTCGCGGTAGGCTAGGTACTGCAGGCGCAGGTCGATGCTCAGCTGCAGATCCTTGCCGGGGCTGGCAGCGCGGCCGGCATCGATTTCGCGGATGATGTTGCCGTGCAAATCCTTGAGCACACGCTTGCTGCCGGGCTCGCCGCGCAGCCAGTCGTCGTAGGCCAGCTCCAGGCCCTCCTGACCGCGATCGTCGATATTGGTGAAACCCACCAGCTGGGCGGCGACTTCGCCGGCCGGATAGAAGCGGCGGTACTCGCGCTGCAGATAGACACCGGGCACGCCGAGCGACAGCACCTGCTGCGCCGCCGCCGGGGCCAGGTGGCGACGCAGATAGACGAACTGGGCATCGGCGTAGCGCTCGAGACGGCGCTGCAGTTGCGCCGGCGCCATGTCCAGGGCACGAGCCAGCCGCGACCAGTCGCCGCGCGCCGCCGCCAGCTCCTGCGGGTTGGCCCAGATCGAAGCCACCGGCGTACTCACTGCCAGCGGCTGACCGTTGCGGTCGCTGATCATGCCGCGGTGTGCGGGAATGGTCTCGCTGCGGATGGTGCGCGCATTGCCCTGCCCCTGCAGAAACTCGCGACCGCGACCGGTATCGAGCACCTGCAGGCTGAGCGTGCGCCAAATAAGCAGAAGCGCCAGCGCCATCAGCGCCAGCGCCATCAGCCGGAAGCGCCATGCAGGGACCGCCGCCTTAGCCGGAGTCGCCATCTACCTTCACCACTTGCAAGCTCACCTCGCGGGGAACCACCATTGTTAATTTGTCTTCCGCCAATCGCTGGATGCGATCGTGTGACGCCCAGGTGCTCTGCTCCAGCAGCAGCCGCCCCCAGTCTTCCTGCAGCACCAGGCCGTCGCGCCGCAGCGTCTGCAGTTCGCTGAACAGCTGCCGCGCCAGGTGCGAGCTGTGCACCACGCCAATAGCCGACGCCGTCACTGCCAGCAGCAGTAACGGAAACATCAGCGCAAGCAGGCGGCTGCCGCCGGCCGCACTCATCCCTGCCCCACCCGCTCGGCCACGCGCATGACCGCGCTGCGCGCACGGGCATTGGCCTCCACTTCAGCGGCACCGGGCTTGACTGCCTTGCCCACCGCGCGCAGGCGCTGGTTGCGCTGCGCTTCAGTCACCGGGATATAGGCCGGCACCTCGCTGCCACGGGCCTGCTGGCGAATAAAACGCTTCACCATGCGGTCTTCCAGCGAGTGGAAACTGATGACCACCAGGCGGCCGCCCTCGGCGAGGCCATCCACCACCTTGTCCAGCGCGCTCTGTAAATCGTCGAGCTCACTGTTGATAAAAATACGAATGGCCTGAAACGCCCGGGTCGCCGGGTGCTTGTTTTTTTCCCAGGCCGGGTTCGCCTCGGCAACAATATTGGCCAGTTGTTTGGTGCGGGTGATCGGCGCCTCGGCGCGGGCGCTGATAATGGCCCGCGCCATGCGCCGGGCAAAGCGCTCCTCGCCAAAGTCGCGCAGCACCCGTGTGATTTCACCCTCGTCCGCATCCGCCAGCCACTGGGCAGCGCTGATGCCCGCCTCCGGGTTCATGCGCATGTCCAGCTCGCCGTCACGCAGGAAGCTGAAACCGCGTTCGGCCTCGTCCAGCTGCGGTGACGACACACCCAGATCCAGCAGTACGCCGCTGATCGGCCCGCTCCAGCCCTGTGCTGCCAGCAACTCGTCGAAGTCTGCGAACGAGCCCTGGGCGATGGCGAAACGCGCGTCTTCACCAGCCAGCTGCGCACCGGCGGCAATCGCCCGCGGGTCTTTATCGATACCCAGCAGGCGCCCCTGCGGCCCCAGCTTGGCGAGAATCGCCCGGCTGTGACCGCCGCGGCCAAACGTACCGTCTATATAGGTACCCGCGGGATCGTTCACCAACGCCTCCACGGCCTCGCTCAACAAAACAGTCTGATGCATCGTCATATCACCCTACAGCGAGAGCGACAGCACTTCGTCGGGCACGTCGCCATCCTCGCCGGCCGCCGCATCCAGCTCGTTGAACCAACTGGACTCGCTCCACAGCTCCAGCTTGCGGCCCTGACCGACCAGCATCAATTTCTTTTCCAGATTGGCGTAATCGCGCAATGTCGACGGCAGCAGGATACGGCCATTGCCGTCCAGCTCCATCGGTGTGGCGTAACCCAGCAGCAGGCGCTGCATCAGGCGCGCCTTGCGGTTGATATTGGGCAGGGCCTCGATTTTGGGCAGCAGCTCTTCCCACTGGGGCTCGGGGTAGACCAGCAGGCAGCGCTCCTCGGTGTGGGCGGTGACCACCAGGCGCCCCTCACAGACGGACAGCAGGGCATCGCGAATCTTGGCCGGTACAGCCATTCGCCCCTTGGCATCCATCGTGATGGCATGACTCCCGAGAAACACGCTCCCCCACCCGACCCCATGCTGAGGCCACAAAAACCCACAAAAAACCACTTTTATCCACTTCTTGACACTATAGGGAGTCCGCTTGTCCAGTGTCAAGCGGCGCCATCGGGAAATGGTGGGGATTTTTCGCCATCGTGCCGGCAAGTTGCAGCGAAATGCTCATAAACAAGTGGAGATTCGACCCCAAAGTCGGCAAAAAACAACTAAGTAAAAGTGATAGTTAAAGTAAAACCTTAAGGAATGGTAATTCAGCGCTGCCGCGTTTTCGGATAGCGCTACGAACGCGCTAGAGAGGAGGTTAAAGTGAGTCGGCCTGTAAGCCGGGTTCTGTCGAGGACAGTCATTCATCTAGGGCCTGCGTCACCACAGGCCTCAAGCGGCCTACCCGAATCCACTGCGGGCCACAGCGAAGGATTCCTATTTGGCCTTGCTCCCAACGGGGTTTACCATCGCCACGAACTGTTACCAGTCGCGCGGTGCGCTCTTACCGCACCTTTTCACCCTTACCGGCGACCCCAGTCACGCAGGACTCGAATCGCTTAGGCGGTTTCCTTTCTGCTGCACTTTCCGTAGGCTCGCGCCCCCCAGGGGTTACCTGGCGTCTCGCCCTATGGAGCCCGGACTTTCCTCCCCCCGACACCGCAAGGGTGCGGGCGGCGACTGTCCGGCCGACTCGCGCACAGCATAACCATTGCGCCGGCGCCACGCAATGGCAAGCAGCGAGGGCGGCGCCTCAGCCTTCCTGTTTTTTTGCCAGCGCGTACTGATACAGGCGGTTTTTCTTCTCGCCACTGATGCGCGCGGCCAGCGCCGCCGCCTGCTTCACCGGCAACTCTTCCAGTAGCAGCTCCAGGGTGCGGATGGCCTCCGCCGGCAACTCCTCGCTGGGCACACAGCCCGCCACTAACAGCACACACTCTCCGCGCTGCTGGTTGCTGTCTGCCGCCACCCATTCGGCCAGCGCCGCCAGTGGCGCGCGGTGGATGGTCTCGAACTTCTTGGTCAGCTCCCGCGCCAGTACCGCCAGCCGCTGCTCACCGAAGGCCTCACCCATGGCGGCCAAGGTATCCAGCAGCCGGTGCGGGGCCTCGTAAAAGATCAGCGTGCGCTCCTCTTGGGCCAACCGGTCCAGCCGCGCCGCGCGGGCACCGGCCTTGGCCGACAGAAAACCCTCGAACACAAAGCGGTCTGAGGGCAGGCCAGCGGCGCTGAGAGCAGCGATGGCGGCACTGGCGCCGGGCACCGGCACCACCACTATGCCCTCGCTGAGCGCTGCGTCGACCAGGCGGTAGCCTGGATCGGAAATCAGCGGCGTGCCGGCATCACTGATCAGCGCCAGGCTGTCGCCATCGCGCAGCCGCCGTAACAGTTTTTCGGTATCGGCGGCGCTGCTGTGATCGTGGTAAGCCACCAGCGGGGTATTAATGCCGAAATGTTCCAGCAGCCGTCGACTGTGTCGCGTATCTTCCGCCGCAATACACGCCACCGATTGTAGGACCTCCACGGCTCGCGGTACCATATCGGCCAGATTACCTATCGGCGTTGCGACGACGTACAAGGCGGGGGTGCTACTCACTCTCGGAATCCTCTCAGGGCTGGCTGGGCCGGGCGGCGGGACCTGGTGTACTCAACCCTTGTGTACTCAATCTAGGTCCGACGGCCTCCGGGCGCAGGCAGACTATCAACGGCTCAATAATGAAGACAAGACTTTTTCTCTCGGCACCGGCGCTACTGGCCATTTTGATTAGCGGCTGTGCCACCGCCCCGGACGCGACCCGCGACCGCGGCGCGTTTGCGCCACTGGTGGAAATCGACGCCTCAATGACGCCCCGTCAGCAATTGGCGCAGTGGCTGCAGCAGGCGGATGCCGAGCCCTCCCCCCGCCGCGAGCAGTACCTGCTGCAGGCGGGTGAGCTGCTGTTGCGCGAATACCAGACCGACGTTGCCGAAGAGCTGCTACAGAGTATCGACCCCAGTGGCCTGCCGCCGGAGCAGGTGCTGCACCACGCCCTGCTGAGCAGCCGTATTTTGCGCGGCCGCGGCCAGTTTCAGGCGGCACTGGAACTGCTCAACGACGAACACCTCAACGAGCAGTCGCTGTACGCCAGCGTCTTCCGCCAGGTGCAGCTGAGCCAGATGCGGGCCTCGCTGCACTCGCTGGAGGGCCAGCACCTGGCGTCGGTACAGGAGCGCATCTATATCGACCCGCTGCTGCGCCCCGAGCAGCAGCGCATCAACCGCGAGGGCATCTGGCACTCGCTGCAGTACGTGCCCACCGAGGAACTGCTGCGTCACCACCACAGCGCCAGCAATCGTGACTACCTGGGGTGGCTGGAACTGGCCTCCATCGCCAAGGACAACCAGGGCAATCTAGACGCCCAGCTCACCCAGCTGCGCCACTGGCAGCAGCGCTGGAGCGACCACCCCGCCGCCGCCAGCCTGCCCGGCGGCCTCGGCGAACTGGAGACGCTGGCACGCCAGCGCCCCAGCCAGGTAGCACTGCTGTTGCCGGTGACCGGACGCCTGGCCAGCTACGGCAAGGCCATTCGCGACGGCTTTCTCGCCAGCCACTACCAGACCCAGGCCAGCGGCGGCCTGGTGCCACTGCTGCGGGTGTACGATAGCGCCCAACACGCCAACATCGGCGCCACCTATCGCCAGGCGGTGGCCGACGGCGCCAAGATGGTGATCGGGCCACTGACTAAGGAAGCGGTGGCAGCACTGCTAGAGCAGGTACCGCAGCTGGAAGTGCCAACCCTGGCGCTCAATCGCATCGACGGCAACCAGTTTCCGGGAATGCTGTTCCAGTTCGGCCTGGCTCCCGAAGACGAGGCCCGCCAACTTGCCCAGATTGCCAACGGCGAGGGCTATCGGCGCACACTGGCACTGATCCCCGAAGGCAGCTGGGGCGAGAACGTCGCCGACAGCTTCGCCGAGCACTGGCGACAACTGGGCGGCGACGTGGTCGGTCGCAGCCGCTTTGATGCCGCGACCAAGAACTACTCCAAGGTCATCCAGTCAGCGCTGCAGCTGGACCGCAGCGAGCAACGCGCCTCGCTGCTGCGCCAGATCACCGGCAAGCGCTTCGAGTTTGAACCGCGGCGTCGCGGTGATGCCGATTTTATTTTCCTGGTGGCGCGCCCCCATGAGGCCCAGGCCATCAAACCGCTACTGGCCTACCACTACGCCGGCGACCTGCCGGTATACGCCACCTCTCATGTTTACAACGGCATTCCGGAACCCGACAAGAACCGAGACATCGACGGCATCAAGTTCGTTCACATCCCCTGGGTGCTCAACGAGGTGACGCCCGAGCGCCGCGGCATTCTCGACGAACTGCCGCAGAGCGGCGCCTACCAGCGCATGTACGCCCTGGGGGTGGACAGCTACCGCCTGTTCCCGCGACTGCGCCAGCTGACTTCGCTGCAGAACAGCCGCGTGTTCGGCGAAACCGGCAGCCTGCAGCTGAACCCGCTGCGCCAGATCGAACGCGAGCTGCTGCTGGCCGAGTTCAGCAACGGCAAGGCCAAGAATATTCCGATTACCGACGCCTCGCTGGACAAGGATATCCAGGGTGAAACTACGCCGGCTGCTGAACAGACGCCCTAGCACAAACGACAGCCTGGGCGTGCGCGCCGAGACTGCGGCTCTTACCTGGCTTCAGCAGCAGGGACTAAAGGCGCTGACCAGGAACTACCGCTGCCGCTTTGGCGAGATTGATATTATCGGCCGCCACGGCGAGCACTTGGTATTTGTCGAGGTTCGCTTTCGCAGCAATCCCCGTTACGGTGGCGCAGTGGAAAGCGTGGATGCGCGCAAACAGCAGCGACTGTGGACCACGGCGGAGGATTTTCTGCAGCGCCACAGCGAGCACCGGCAGTTGCCCTGCCGCTTCGACGTGGTGGTCGCCAGCCGCTGCAGCGCCGGCGAACAGTTTGATTTTTACTGGCACCAGAACGCCTTTATCGGGGGAGACTAGTGGAATTATCCGATCACGTTATTGAGCTGTTCCACGGCAACATCAATGCCTGCATGCAGGGCA
The DNA here is from genome assembly GCA_041591575.1 of Spongiibacteraceae bacterium. GTDB lineage: Bacteria > Pseudomonadota > Gammaproteobacteria > Pseudomonadales > Spongiibacteraceae > JBFHRT01. Next base: position 1,502 of record JBFHRT010000033.1, on the reverse strand, counting down.
TTGAATCTCTGGCCGACCCCATCGCCAGCGCCAGCGAGCTGCTGGTACAGTGCCTGCTCAGCGACCACAAGATCCTCTGCTGCGGCGACGGCATTTCGGCACTGATTTCCCAGCACTTCGCCACCAACCTGCTCAACCGCTTCCAGTATGAGCGCCCGTCACTGCCGGCGCTGTCGCTCACCGGCGATGCCGCCACCTTGTCAGCCATCGCCGCCGACAGCAGTTTCAGCGAAGTCTACGCCAAACAGATTCGCGCACTGGGCCAGGAGGGCGACATTCTGCTGATGTGCTATATCGGCAGCGGCTCCGGCACCGCACTGCGGGCAATACAGGCAGCCCACGAACGCGGCATGCAGATCATCACCCTGAGCAACGAAAACGGTGGTGACGCCGCCTCACTGCTCACCCCGGAGGATATCGAGCTGTTTATCCCCAGCGACAACCGCGCTCGCGTCGCCGAGATACAGCTGCTGACCATTCACTGCCTGTGCGAACTGATAGACCACCTGATATTCGGACACGAGGTGTAACGTGCGCAAACTGCTAGCCTTTTCCCTGATCGCCCTGCTCGCCGCACTCGCCGGCTGCTCCAGCGTCATTCGTGCCACTACTGACGGGCCACTGCCAGAGGAACCCCGCGAGCGCACGTTGGGCGCCGCCATCGATGACCAGATCATCGAGACCAAGACTCTGGTCAACATCCGCGCCGCCGACCCGCAACTGGAAAACGCCCATATCAACGCTATTAGCTACAACGGCGTGCTGCTGCTGGTAGGCCAGGTGCCCAGCGAAGAAATGCGCCAGCTGGCGGCGCGCACCGCCGCCAATATCAAGCGCGTACGCCGGGTGCACAACGAACTGGCGGTAATGGGTAAGACCACCATGATTGTGCGCAGCAATGACTCCTGGATCAGCACCAAGGTAAAAAGCCGCCTGGCCCTGGACGAACAGCTGGACGCCAGCCACATCAAGGTGGTGACGGAAAATGGCGTAGTCTACCTGATGGGCATCGCCGACCAACGCGACGCCGATCGCGCCGCCGAGATCGCGCGCACCACCAACGGGGTGCAGAAAGTGGTGCGGGTATTTGAGTATCTTTGACGCATAGCGTCAAAGATCGGTCGGACGTCGGACGCCAGAAGTCGGACGCTAACTGCAAAAGCGAAAACCGGAACAACGTTGCATACCCCTGCGGCATTGCAGGCGGCTTTTGGCTTTTGGCTTTTGGCTTTTGGCTTTTGGCTTTTGGCTTTTGGCTTTTGGCTTTAAGCGTCCGACGTCAGACTTCCGACTTCAAGCCCAGGCTTCCTGCGTCAGACTTCCGACTTCAGCCCGCAGCTTTTAGCCCCTACTTCACCACCTTCAGACTGGGCCGCTTCGGCGGTTCCGGCTCGGGAGAGTCCGGTGCCGGCGGCTCTTCACCGTCGAACAACATGCCCTGCCCGTTTTCGCGGGCGTAGATACCCAGCACCGCCGGCATCGGCACGTAGACATCGCGCGCG
>JBFHRT010000032.1:0-10532 GCA_041591575.1 Spongiibacteraceae bacterium | reverse complement strand
CCCAATTGCCCTTTAATCGACCGCTTTGCCGTGACACTGTGGCTACTCATGAGCTGCGTTGAAACCCCCAAGACAAAACTCGTTAGCTGCTTTATTTCACGCAGCTTAATCCCACATTGTCACCACGTCCGCCGCTGAGTCGACTAACATAGAACTCACTATCCGTTAACTTACTGTCATTGAACATGGAGTGTTCACCGCTTGAGTAATCACCACCGGAGCGTAACCATCGCCACCGCGCCAGCCGCACAGGCGTTAGCAATAGCGAACTGGCGAATCATTCAGCTCCCGGCCCTGCTGTTAACCCTGATCTTGTCTACGGGCTGCGCCATTGCACCCGATGCCGGCAAGAGCCATACCAACGATGCACCAACACCGGTACCCTGGCATCAGCCCGGCTGGGTGCCCTCAGACCCGCATGAATTCGCGCGCCTGCTCAAGGCGCTAAACGAACAGGAAATTACCGCACATGCCTTCGTCGCCCTGGCCGCCCCTCACTACTTGTCGCTGGCGACCGACTACTCGACTCAAGATCTTTATTACGAGATGCAGCTAGGATTGGCGCAAGCGTATTTTTCGATGGCCCTGCCCTCACTGGCGCTCACTGAGCTGGACCAGAGCCTGCAACTCTTTCTCGCAGTGGCAGAATCAGAAAACGCCTGGGAAGAGCAACGGACACTGGCTGCCCTCAACTACTGCCAGTCTTATCTGTTGATGCTGGAGGAGCTGGTGAAAGAAGGCTCAAAGGCATCACTGCAGGCAATAGCAGATCGCTCCGGCAACGCATTCCGGCGCGGCTGCTCGCCGTTTTACTACGTGGCCTACTATTTCCACGCCCTGTCGGCACTGGGCGGTGACAGCAACCACGTGGACACACTGCTGGACGACATGCAGCGGCAGGCTGACTCCAGCGATCAAACCCTGATGGTCAACCTGTACCGCATGCTGGTCGCCGGCCACAAGGGCGAACCACTCGCGGTAGAGCAATATGCGCGCAAGGTGCTGGCCTCTTCGGTGACAGAGGTGCCGTATCCGTTGCCCCAGACCTGGCGCGACATGGCTCAGCGCTATCTGCAACAGGCCCAATCCTACCGACAGCGCCTGAATGATTGCGCCAATGATAGCCACTGTCGGTAAGTTGGCGCCGTCCCTCGCCACACCGCCAGCAGGGTTGCCAGCGCCGGGCTTCCTGCGCCTGGCTGCGTCGCCAAACCGCGGATCGGCAGCGGCACTTAGGGCAGGGGCCAGCCCACGCAACAACAGTAAGTACTTACCCCTACATCGCTAGTCTCATGCCGAGGCGCTGTGTACTATGCTGAGGGTGTTCGCATTTTTCCCGACTTCGGCATATATAAAGTAGTGCAGGTATAAGAATTACCGGCAGCTGTACGGGGTCTTGCTCTTATCGGTAGCTAGCATATCGGAGTCTAGAGATGGACATCGCAACCTTACTGGGCTTGTTTGGTGCCGTAGGCGTCATTGTCGCCGCTATTTTTGTGGGCGGCAGCCCCGGTGCCTTCGTCGACGTCCCCAGTCTGATGATCGTATTCGGCGGCGGTCTGTTCGCCAACCTGATGAAATTCCCCCTCAGCAAAACGCTGGGCGCCTTCAAGGTGGCCTCGCGCGCTTTTATCCACAAACCGATCAGCTCTCAGGAGCTGATTGCCCAGTGCGTGGAGATGTCCAGCGTCGCCCGCAAAGAGGGGCTGCTGGGTCTGGAATCCTTCGAAATCAACAATGAGTTTATGAAGCTCGGCGTGCAGATGACCGTGGACGGCCACGACGCCGAGTTCGTCAGCCGGGTGCTGAACAACGAGATCAACATCACCATCGAGCACAACGAGGAAGGTGAAGACGTGTTCAAGGGCTTTGGCGAGTCCTTCCCGGCCATGGGCATGATCGGCACCCTGGTGGGCCTGGTGCAGATGATGTCGAACATGTCTGACCCCAAGGCCATCGGCCCGGCCATGGCCATCGCCCTGCTGACCACCCTGTACGGCGCCTTGATCGCCAATGCCGTCGCGCTGCCGGTGGCGGCCAAACTGGCCTTCCGCACCGCCGAGGAGCGCCGCAATCGCAGCCTGATTCTGGAGGCGGTGGACGGTATTCAGCAGGGGCTGAGCCCACGGGAGCTGGAGTCGCTGCTGAGCACCTACCTGCCCGGCAGCCAACGTTCAGCGGAAGCCAAGCCCAGTGCCGCCTAACAAACTCGCCACCCCCTTTCCCAAGAAGGCCGACGCTCCCGGTGCGCCGGCCTGGGTGCTGACCTTTGCCGACCTGATGTCGCTGCTGCTGGCGTTTTTCGTGCTGCTGTTTTCATTTTCAGAAATCGACAAGCAGAAGTTCAAGGAGCTGGCCGGCTCGCTGCGCAACGCCTTTGGCGTACAGCGTGAAATCCGCGCCACTGACACTCCCATAGGCACCAACATCATCGCCCGGGAGTTCAGCCCCAATATCACCACGCCGTCGCTGGATGAGCAGGTACGCCAGCAGGCCATGCGCGATGCCATGTCGATGGAGGACATGCAAAAGCTCAAGGATTTTCTGGAAGACCTCGAGAAAATCAACGCGCAGTTGGCAGAGGAAGTGGACAAGGGCCTGGTCGAAATTGAAGACGATGGCCGCCAGGTGGTGACCATTCGCATTCGCGAGAAGGGCTCGTTCCCCTCCGGCAGCGCATCACTGACGCGAAGTTTTGAGCCCGTCATCCAAAAAATCAGCAAGGTGGTTAAAGAGATCGAACAGGGCAATGTCGTGGTCGCCGGCCACTCCGACAATCTGCCGATCAAAACCAAACGCTTCCCCTCCAACTGGGACCTGTCCTCGGCCCGCGCGGCGACCGTGCTACACCGCATTGTCGATGCCAGTGGCGAGCCCCGGAGTCGTTTCAGTGTTGCCGGCCACGCCGATACCCAGCCGATAGACGACAACAAAACGGCTGCGGGGCGTGCCCGCAACCGTCGTGTGGAGGTGATACTGCTGCGCGGCGCCAGCCATGTTCCCTCCGATGGCAGCGCCGCTCCCTCCTCTTAACTATCAGCACTTAGAAGCGCATATGCACTGCCGAGGCGACGTGTCCGCGCACCTCCTGTTCACGGTGCTTGCCGCGGCGTTCGCGCTGCTCGCCTTGATGATTCTTGGTGCGATGGCCGTCTAGCCGTTGCTCACGCCCCTGCACCAGGTGGCCGTGGCCGCTGTGTTGCGCTCTGATCCCGTGATTGCGGTGTGCGCTGTGTCGGTCGCGCTCGCCGCGGTGATAGTGATGCTGCTGGTCGCGATGACCGCGATGCGCACCACGGTGGTCGTCACCGTGGCGATTGCCGTGATAGCCGTGGCGGTGATGCTTGTCGTAATGCCCGTGGCGGTGGTGCTTATCGTAATGACCGTAGTGGTGGGCGCTGTGGTACTGGCGATAGTGGTGCTTGTGGTGTTTCTTGTGATGGTCGCGATGGTGACCGGCGTGATGACGGTGGTAGCGGTCATGGTGGTGGCGGTCATAATGGCGGCCGTGATCGTGGCGGCGGTGATGATGTCTATCGTGCCGATCGTCATGAGCCTCGTGGGCGGCGTACAGCAGTGCCGCCCCCACCAGAATAGCGGCCGCGGCATCACCGCTGTCGGCATGGGCCTGGCGCGGCAGGCAAGCCACCGCCAGCGCCAGCAGCGCCGCCAACACCGCGCTGCGGCCGACTATAGGGCGAGTATCTGTTTGTGCGTTGCTTGCAGTCATCGCGAGCTCCTCCTTTGATGTGCCTCCAATCTAGCGCTGCGCGACTGAACCGGAGCTGAAGAGCTGTTGTGACTATTTCTGAAATGCGATGCAATTGGGCATGGCGATCGCCACGATGACGGCCTCGCCTCTAGCCGGCAATCATGCCGGCGCTATTCCAGCTCCGCCGTCTCGCGCTGGCGCTGCTGCCTGGCCTGCTCCTCGGCAAACACGGCCTTGATCTCCTCCAGCACCGCGTCCACATCCGCAGCCTGCTGCGGCTCTTCGAACAGGCCACTGAGCTCAACGTCGGGGTGCAGCTCACCACTTTCGTACAGCGCCCAGATTTCCTTGGCATAGCGCGTTTCCAGCAGGTCGGGTGCAAACTGGGCATAATAGCGCGTCATGGTGTCCACATCCCGCTCCAGCATCCACTGCGCGTGGTTGTTGGCCGCCGCATCCACCGCCTGCGGCAGGTCGATGATCACCGGGCCGTAGTCGTCAACCAGCACATTGAATTCCGACAGATCGCCGTGCACCAGGCCGGCGCAGAGCATGCGCACCACATACTGCATCACCACCGCGTGGTCTTCCCGCGCCTGTTCGGCAGACATGGCCACGTCGTTCAGCCGCGGTGCCACCCGCCCGCCTTCGTCGGTGACCAGCTCCATCAGCAGCACACCGTCGAAGCAGCCGTAGGGCTGGGGAACCCGCACGCCGGCAGCTGCCAGGCGATACAGTGCATCGACCTCGGCACTCTGCCAGACCTGCTCCTGCTGACCGCGGCCGAACTTCGAGCCCTTTTCCATGGCGCGGGCGCGACGGCTGTTGCGTACCTTGCGCCCCTCCTGGTAGTGCACGGCCTGCCTGAAGCTGCGCTTGGCCGCCTCTTTATAGACCTTGGCACAGCGGATTTCACTGCCACAGCGCACCACATAGATGGCAGCCTCTTTGCCGCTCATCAGCGGGCGCAGCACCTCGTCGACAATGCCGTCTTCCACCAGGGGCTGAATGCGTTTCGGAATTTTCATTGCGCCCTTATACGTGAATTGGCCTGCGGATGGAACCGAGCGCCGCGCGCCGGTGCTGGCCTCATCCGCGAACTCCCTAGAAAAGCCATTAAATCAAGCACAAGCGCCGACAAACCACGAACCCGGGGCGCACCCGGCATTTGACAGCCCCGGCAGCGGCCCGGCAGAATTCCCATGGCCAGCGCCACGCTCCGGACACAGAGCGGTAGCCACACCACGGACACAGAAAGGATTCTAGTGCTTGTCCACGATAACGCGTTTTCCGCCGACGCCCCGGCATCCCCTGCCGCGCCCTGCCCGGCCTGTCATCCATTCCTGGCTAAGCCTGCCCCGACCAACAGCGTTCCGGCCGCAGCCATTGCCGTCACAGGTGACCGCAAGTCCGGCCCTGAACCGTCAGCCGCCGCCCGCGAACGGCTTTAAAACAATAAAATTATCAATGAGTTAAGAAAGCATGCTGATAGTCCCCACGGAGAAGCGTTTTGACTGGCAGCACGCACCGGTCACGCTGTTCTTTATTGTCCTGATCAACTGCGTGATCTTTTTCTTCTATCAATCGGCGGATACGCCGAAGATGATCCAGGCCGCGGGACAGTATCACCAGTCGGGCTATCTCGAGCTGGAGTGGCCACAGTTTGAAAAGTGGCTATCAAGCCATGGCGAGCCCGGGGAGCTGGCGGAATACCGGGCGCTCTACGACAGTGCGGACCTCGCTGAACTGAGCATGGCCATGCTCATGCAGGAAGACTTTTACCGCTACCTCAAAGAACGCCCCTACGAGTTTCTCGGCCACAGCCAGATTGATGGCTGGTCGCGCCAGCGCGGCCAAATCAACGACCTGATACAGAGTGTCAGCTACCTGAAGTTCGGGCTCACGCCCAAACAGCTGGAACCCTTCACGCTGATCAGCCACCAGTTTATGCACGGCGACACCATGCATTTGCTGGACAACCTGTTCTTCCTGATCGTCTGCGGCTTCGCGGTGGAGGCGGCCATCGGCCACCTGCGGTTCCTGCTGTTTTATCTGGTTTCCGGGGTAGCCGGCGGCCTGCTCTACAGCGTTGTCGACCTCAACAGTACGGTGCCACTGGTGGGCGCTTCGGGTGCTATCTCCGGGGTGATGGCGATGTATGTGGCAGCCTTCCGGCTGAGAAAGATCGAGTTCTTCTACTGGTTTTTTGTGCTGGTCGGTTATTTCCGCGCGCCGGCACTGGTGATTCTGCCCTTCTTCATCGGCAAGGAACTGCTGGATTTTTATACCAACACCGGCTCCAACGTCGCCTATATGGCTCACACCGGAGGCTTTATCGGCGGTGCCCTGCTGATCGGGGTAGCCCTGCTGATCAACCCCAAGATCTTCAACGAGGAATACCTCGACGAGGACCAGTCCACCGATCCCTTCCGCGAAAAACTGGCCCGGGTGTATGCGGCTGTTGAAAAGTATCGCTTTGCCACCGCCGCCACACTGCTCACCGAGCTCATCACAGAGCACGGCAGCAACTTCGAACTCGAGCAGCTGCGCTATCAGCTGCTGAAACTTCAGCGACCTGAGGGCTACCGCGACAGTGTGCTCGCACTATTGCGTATGAAACCACGCAACGATCGCGACCAGGCTCTGCTAGCCACGGTCTGGGCGGACAACCCCGAGTACCGGCAGCAGCTGGAGGACGAACAGCAGCTCAAACTGGCGATGAACCTCGCCTGCCGTGAGCACCTGCCCGCTGCCGAAAGCATTTTTCAGCAGCTGCACGGCCAGCGCTGCCAGCACCCGTCGCTGGGCGTGCTGGCGCGCAAGCTGTCGCTGTGCTTTGAACAGCTGGACAACCGCAGCAAGAAATACGAGTACGAAACCCTGGCCGATTCTCTCCTTATGGGCAGCGTCCAATGAGCTACTGCAAATACCACCCGCTGGCACCGGCCACCTTCGCCTGCCGTGACTGCCAGATCGACACCTGCGACGCCTGCAGCAACGAGGACAAGCACGGCCGCGACGTGCGCTGTTTTCTCTGTGACCAACCGCTAGAAAGCCTGGGCGCCGCCAATCAGACCGAGCCGTTCTGGCGCCGCTTTGACCAGAGCTTTCGCTACCCGCTCAATGCCCAGTCCATCACCGTGATCGTGATCCTGTCGGCGGTGAGTGCGGTCGCCCTGCACCTGCCTTTTGCCCTACTGTGGTACTGCGCCGCCACCGGCGCCCTGATCAAATACGGATTCAGCTGCCTGCAGAACACCGCCCAAGGCGATATGACGGCACCCGATATCACCGCCTCCTACGGCGACGGCGTGGGGCTGGTGCTGCGCCTGCTTGTCATCATCGTCGCCATCAGCGCCGCGGTGTTCGGGCTGTTCACGCTGCTGGGGGTCGGTGCCGGCAGCCTGGCCGCCTCACTAGCGGTGGCTGCCCTACCCGCCATCATCATCATGTTTGCCATGACCGACCGTATTATCGAGGCCATCAATCCGGTGAACGTATTCCGCCTGATTTCGGCTATCGGTCTACCCTATGGGCTATTGCTGGCCATTATTCTGGTGATGATGGGCTCGATGGAGTTCATCAGCACATTGATCGGCGAAGACCTGTCCTTTGTATCGATGACACTCAATGCCATCGTCTCCAATTACTACAGCCTCGTCATATTCCACATCATGGGCTATATGCTGTTTCAGTATCAGAGCGAGCTGGGATTTGCCGCGCGTGAGGACGGTGCCGAAACACCCGCACCACGAGAGGACCAGGCCTGGGTGCTCGCCAAGGCGCAGATTTTGGTCAAGGAGGGCCGCTACGGCGAGGCCTTGGCGCTGTTTGCGTCGGCGCTGGAAAAGCTGCCTAATAATGAGCTGCTAAACACCCAGTACTTCGAGCTACTGCTGGCCTGCAGCAGCGAGCACCAAGCCGACATCAGCGGGCGACTGCAAAAATTCGCCTCGGCCTACCTGCGCTTTCTCGAGAAAAACCGCCAGCCACACAAGATGATTGCCAGCTTCAACCGGGTACTCAAGTCCCTGCCCGACTTCAAGCCCGACAGTGCATCGCTGCGACTGCTGCTGGCCCGCTCCCTGCGCAATAACGGCAATGGCCGCGCCGCACTACAGCTGCTCAACGGCCTGCACAAGCAGTTCCCTGACGCCGAAGAGTTGATACCCGCCTATCAGCTGATGGCCGATATCCTGGACAATCTGCCCAATATGGGAGTCCAGGCTGAAAAATGCCGCGCATTGATCGCCACTCTGCAACGGCACCAGGCCGCCGACGCAACAACCTCCTGAAACTGTGATTTCACATGAAGGAACAGGGCTAACGCAGCAGCGGCCGCAGCATTTCCTCGAGGCCGTTGAGCTTGATCTCATACATCAGCGCCAGCTGCTCTCCGAGCTTGCCCTTGGGAAAACCCTTGCTGTGATACCAAACCAGGTAGGGCTCCGGCAGCTCCAGCAGCTTGCGCCCGCGGTATTTGCCAAAGGGCATGATCTGGTTGACGGCATCGAGCAGTGCTTGCTGGTCGTCGCTTAATAACTCACTCACTGTAGACCTCTGGCGTTTCCTGGCGGCAAGCTGGCGATTATAGTATGGCTGCCGGCAGGCGTTCACCGGTGGCGCTGCCTGAGCCACGAGCCTGCCGTTCCGGTAGATTAGGGGCTGATGCAGCCAAGTGCTATAAAGGCAGACGTCACTCTGCGATATGAGCCTGCGAACAGGGACGTAAACCGATCATGAGCTATACCCAGATTGTTTACCTGCATTTGGGCACGGTGGTGCCCGGCTTCTTTCTCGGCACCGCGCTGATGCTCCGGCGCAAGGGCAGCGCTACTCATAAAGGCCTGGGTAAAGTCTATATGGCGCTGATGTTCGCCACCGGCCTGATCACACTGTGTATGCCCGCCTTTGTCGGGCCGCGCCTTCTCGACCATTTCGGCTTTATCCACCTACTCAGCCTGCTCACCCTGTTTTCGGTGCCCGCGGCCATATTGGCGGCGCGCCGGCGCGACATTGCCGCCCACCGCAGCCATATGATCGGGCTCTACGTCGGCGGCTTGCTGATTGCCGGCAGCTTCGCTTTTATGCCCGGGCGCATGCTGCACAGCTGGCTATTCGGGTGATGGCCGCGTGAGTCATCAGTCCTTTTCATCCCGCCCTGTTGACGACCGCCGCGCCCTGCTGCCGTCGCTGGCCGATGAGGCGCTGGCGCTGCTGCGCGCCCACCCCGCTGGGCTCAGCGAGCATGCGTTGCTCAAGGCGCTGGCCGGGCACGCGGCTTTCGCCGGCCTTGCCGGCCGCGAACCGCTGGCGCTGTTTCGGCGCCATTTCCTGCTGATGCACACACTTTACAGCCTGCAGGCGACGCTGTGGTCACAGCGGCAGGTGCTGGAGCTGTCACCGCTGTGCATTCGCCTGAGCGCAACCGTTGCGCCGGGCCTGTGTCAACCAGCCCAAGACGATTCTTCAGCACTGCGCGATTTTTACCTGGACTGGTCCCACTATCACCACACCGAGGCCGCCGATGTCGCCGCCTTGTTGGCGGATTTCTGGCGCCGCGCCGGGCGCAGCGATGAGCGCAGCGCTGCGCTGCGCAGCCTGCAACTGCCCGAAGATGCCGACGCCGACACCATAACGCGGCGCTACCGCCAGCTGGCGGCCCGCCACCACCCGGACCGTGGCGGCGACAGTGAAGCGTTTATCCGCGCACGGCAAGCCTACGAATGCCTGCTCGGCTAAGACCTGCTGAACTGATGACTGCTTAGCCAATGCCTGCTGGCCCGGGGCTGCGATGAGACCCCGCTCACATCCCGGCACGGGGTTTGTGAACTTTGTCACCGCCACCGGACTCCGCCTGCGCAGCCACAGCTTTTATAATCCCTTCACACTATTAACCCGGCGCTGTTTATTGCCGGGCTAATCACACACCAATAAGAATAATCGGTAGTGGACGGCGGCCTTAGCACACCTCGCGGCAGGCATGGCTGCACCACTGTCGCCACTGAGACGCTGTTGCATGATTGTTATCGATATTCTCAACCCCGAAGAAATTGCCCGCCAGCACGCCGGTCGTTTCAAAGTCGGTGCCGCCAAGGTACTGGGTATCGATCTGAAAAAACGCATTGAAAAGGAAATGGCGGAACGACTCGCCGCGGAAATGCAGGAAAATGGCCTGGACGTGAATGTGTGGGTGGATAACCCCGCCTGACGCCCAGTGCAGACACTTCCCCCCATGCCAGGGACGGCATGTTTAGCGGCTGCAGCGGCAACCCCCAACAAGCTCCCCGGCTACGGGTTTACGAATGCCTTAGTGCTTCGGTGAGCGTTTTTACAACGTCTCTATTAGCGTCCTCCTACTGTCGCTGGCCTCAGTGGTGGGCAGATACCGCCTCGGCGAATTCGCCCAGCAGTTCGTGGGGCACGGAGTGGCTCAGATCACCCAGGCTGAGCATACCCACCATGCGCTTGCTCTTGTTGATCACCGGCAACCGCCGCAGCTTCTGCTTCTCCATCAGATGGATGGCGGCTTCGATGCCCTCATCTTCGGTGCAATAGGCGATGCCCTCTGTCATGACGTCACGTGCAGTGGTGCGCGAGAGATCGCGGCCCTCCGCCAGTGCCCGGCACACAATATCGCGGTCGGTGACAATACCGATAAGCCTGTCGTTGTCGCCGATGGGCACGGCGCCGATGTCGTTGTCGCGTAGCAGCCTGGCCAGCTCAATCAGCGGAGTATCCGGCCCGCACCACTCTACGCCGCGGTGCATGGCTTGCTTGACCTTCATCATTCCACCCTCCCAATTCGAGATGGAACTAT
>JBFHRT010000031.1:0-10700 GCA_041591575.1 Spongiibacteraceae bacterium | reverse complement strand
GGCGGCCCTGGAGCTGAGCCGCCACAGCCTGTTGCTGGCCTTTGTCTTTGTCAGCGCCGGCATCAATCTGTTGATTGGCAGCGCCTCGGCCAAATGGTCGCTGTTTGCGCCCATTTTTGTGCCCATGCTGTTTCTGCTGGGAATCAGCCCGGAGGCCGCGCAGGTGGCCTACCGCATCGGCGACAGCAGCACCAATATCATCACGCCGCTGATGCCCTATTTCGGGGTGGTGGTGGCCTTTGCCCAGCAGCACGACCGCCGCGCCGGCATTGGCACATTGATGGCGATGATGATCCCCTACTCGCTGGCGTTTCTGTTCAGCTGGTCGCTGTTGCTGCTGGCCTGGCAGTGGCTGGCATTGCCGCTGGGGCCGGGTGGTGCGGGTTTTGTGGCGGGTTAATAGCGCGGCACAGGGATGTGCCGCCACTGGCCGTAGGCCAGTGCGAGTCTTGGAAAATCAAGCAGATCGACGCATCTGAGCCAGGTTTTTCAAGGCGGCGGCCAAATAGGTCAGGACGGCCTATTTAGCCGCCAGGTAAATAGCAAGCAAAACCCGCAGTGCCGGCGCTATCTATGCCGGGCGGCCTGCGGGTTAAGATTTGACGGTTAGAGCGGAATTACTTTTTGACTTCCTCGGCCATTTCCTTGAGGCCCACGTGGCGCACGTCCTTGCCTTCCACCAGATAGATTACGTGCTCGGCAATATTGCGGGCGTGGTCGCCAATCCGCTCCAGTGAACGCAGCGCCCACATCACGTTGAGCACGCTGGAGATACTGCGCGGGTCCTCGATCATATAGGTGACCAGGCTGCGCATGGCGGTGCCGTACTCCATGTCTACCGACTTGTCTTCCTGAGCAACTTTCAGCGCCAGCGAGCTGTCGAAGCGAGCAAAGGCGTCCAGTGCGTCGTGCACCATCTTGCCGACGTGATCGCCGATATGACGAATCTCCAGGTAGCTGCGGGTTAAGCCTCCGGCTTCAGCCAGAGCGATGGCGTTTTCGGCTACTTTGGTGGCCTCGTCACCCATGCGCTCCAGGTCATTCAGCGCCTTGCTGATAGCCAGCACCATGCGCAGATCGCTGGCGGCTGGCTGGCGCCGCGCCAGAATCAGGGTGCACTCCTCGTCGATGGACACCTCGTAGTCGTTGATGGCCTCGTCGCGCTTGTCCACGGTCCGGGCAAGCTCGCTGTCCTGGTTCATAAACGCGGTGATGGCATCGCTGACCTGCTTTTCCACCAGCCCACCCATTTCCAGCATGCGCGTCTTGGCATCGTCCAGTTCGGCATTAAACTGCTGGGAGATATGGTGTGAGTGCAAATCTTTATCGACCATGATGGATCCTTTTAGCAATGAAGCGGATCAAAATTCGAAACGGCGGCTTACCCGTAACGACCGGTGATGTAGTCTTCGGTCTGTTTTTCACTGGGGTTAGTGAACAAGGTATCGGTATCGCCGTATTCAATCAACTTGCCCATATACATGAACGCCGTGTAGTCAGACACACGCGCCGCCTGCTGCATGTTGTGCGTCACAATGACGATGGTGTACTTGGATTTGAGCTCGTAGATCAGTTCTTCAATCTTCAGCGTCGAGATCGGGTCCAGTGCTGAGGCAGGTTCGTCCAGCAGCAGCACTTCCGGCTCCACCGCAATGGTGCGGGCGATAACCAGACGCTGTTGCTGACCGCCAGACATGCCCAGCGCACTCTCGTGCAGGCGATCTTTAACCTCGTCCCACAGCGCGGCGCCGCGCAGCGAGCGCTCCACCACTTCATCCAGCACCCGCTTTTTGTTCACGCCCTGAATACGCAGGCCATAGGCCACGTTTTCATAGATCGACTTGGGAAAGGGGTTGGGCTTCTGGAACACCATGCCGATACGCCGGCGCAGGCCCGCCACATCAACCGCCTTGCTATAGATGTTGTGGCCGTCCAGTGCCACCTCGCCCTCGATACGGCAACCATCCACCAGGTCGTTCATGCGATTAAAGCAGCGCAGCAGGGTCGACTTGCCGCAACCACTGGGGCCGATAAAGGCGGTTACCCGCTGCTTCGGGATGGGCAGATTGATGCCGTGTAGTGCCTGCTTGTCGCCGTAGAAAAGATTGAGATCGTTGACCGTCAGTGCGATCTCTTCTTTGGTCAGGTCCCGGTCTACGCGCGTGCGCCCCAGCGATTGCAGGTCGACACCGTGGGTCTTCACACTTGTGTTTTCGTTGCTCATAGGTCAATCCGCTCTCAATTCCGTTACATTTCCAGGGCTTTGTATTTTTCGCGCAGGCGATTGCGCAGCGCTACCGCACTCAAGTTGAGCAGTGCGATGATCACCACCAGCAACAGCGCGGTGGCGTATACCAGCGGGCGCGCGGCCTCAACATTGGGGCTCTGGAAGCCCACATCATAGATATGAAAGCCCAGGTGCATGAACTTCTGGTCCAGGTGCACGAAGGGGAAGTTGCCGTCCACCGGCAGTGACGGCGCCAGTTTTACCACCCCCACCAGCATCAGCGGTGCCACCTCGCCGGCGGCGCGGGCCACGGCGAGAATCAGGCCGGTCATCATGGCCGGGCTGGCCATGGGCAGCACCACCCGCCACAGGGTTTCCGCCTTGGTGGCGCCCAGCGCCAGGCTGCCTTCACGCACGCTGCGCGGAATACGGGCCAGCCCCTCTTCGGTGGCCACGATCACCACCGGCAGTGTCAGCAGTGCCAGCGTCAACGAGGCCCACAGCAGACCAGGGGTGCCGAAGGTGGGCGACGGCAACGCCGCCGGGAACAGCGCCTTGTCGATCTCGGCACCAAGGAAGTAAATGAAAAAGCCCAGACCGAACACACCGTAGACAATGGACGGCACCCCGGCCAGGTTGTTGACCGCAATGCGTACGATGCGGGTCATCAGCCCCTGTTTGGCGTACTCGCGCAGATAGACGGCGGCGATGACACCAAAGGGCGTGACGATCACCGACATGATGACCACCATCATCACAGTGCCGAAAATCGCCGGGAAGATGCCGCCCTCGGTGTTGGCTTCGCGCGGCTCGTCGGTGAGGAACTCATAGAACTTGAGCAGGTAAAATACCGACTTGTCCCACAGGCTCATGGCGTTGGGGCGGTAGGCGTGCACCACCTTGGCCACCGGCAGCTCAACCACCTGGCCGTCCATGACTTCTGCGGTAAAGCTGTCGCGCCCGATGGCCTCGTAGAGGCTGATCAACTGTTCTTGCAGCACCGCGTACTCGGCGTCGAGTTCAGCGCGCTGGGCGGCGATGTCGGCGCTGATGGTAGCGCGCTTATCGGCCGCCATGTCTTCCTTCAGTGCCAGGCCTCGCTCGCGCAGCCGCAGACGCTCCAGCCGGTGATTGATGCTGCCGATCTCGCCTTTTTCAATCTCTTCGATTTGCTCGAAAATGCCCAGTGCGCGCTCGATGCGCTGCTGCAGCAGTTCCCAGGCCTCGGCGTCGTTCTCGGCACTGCTGGCAACGACCTGCCCCTGCTCCTTGACCTCGCGCAGATAACCGTAGAAGTTGCCCCATTCGCGGCGTTCCACTGCCATCAGCTGTTCCGGGTAGCTGACCTCGGTGAGGTAGTCGCTGAGGAACCAGCTGAAGTCACGGCCACTGACATCGCGGTTGCCCAGCTTGATCAGCTCGCGCGGCACAAAGGCCTCGCTGGTCGTCACCTGGTAGCCGGCACTGCGCAACTGTTCCAGCGGCACCAGCTCGGATTCCACCCGTTCGCCAATAACCATCTGCGCCTGCTCGCCCTCGGGGGCGTAGCGCGCCTCGACGATATCCGCCGGCCAGAAGTGGCCGAAGCCGCGCACCGCCAGCAGAACCAGCAGGCCGATAACCGCGATGGCGCTGATGCTCACCGCTGCGGCGTTGATCCAGATCAGAGGTTCACCGCGACGCGCCCACTCGGTAAACGCGATACGTTTGTTTTGCTGCAAAGACATAATCCGCTTGCCCGCTATTAGAGGTTGCCGTAACGGCTGCGCAGCCGCTGCCGAATGATCTCGGCCACCGTATTCACCACAAAGGTGAACAGGAACAGTACGAAGGCGGCGAGGAACAGCACCCGGTAGTGGCTGCTGTCTACTTCGGTTTCACCGATTTCCACCGCGATATTTGCCGCCAGTGTGCGCATGCCCTCAAAAATGTTCAGATCCATGATCGGCGTGTTGCCGGTGGCCATCAGCACAATCATGGTCTCGCCCACGGCGCGCCCCATGCCGATCATCAGCGCCGAGAAAATGCCGGGGCTTGCGGTCGGCATCACCACGCCCACCAGGGTCTGCCAGGGCGTGGCGCCCAGGGCCAGCGAGCCATAGCTGAGGTGCTTGGGCACCGAGAAGATGGCGTCTTCGGCAATGGAGAATATGGTCGGGATCACCGCGAAGCCCATGGCGATACCCACCACCAGCGAGTTGCGCTGGTCGAAGGAGATGCCCAGATCGTGGGTCAGCCAGGCGCGCATGTCGCCATCGAACAGCCACAGTTCCATGGGTGCGCTCAGGCTCACGCAGCCCCCTACCAGCAGAATGATCACCGGCGTCAGCAGCAGCGGGTGCCAGCCCTCAGGCACGTGCTTGCGCAGGCTGATCGGCAGCAATTGCCACAGCCAGGCGAACAGCAGCACCCCCACCGGCAGCACCAGGAAAATGCTGAACACTGCCGGCAGATGTTTTTCGACGAAAGGCGCCAGCCACAGTCCCGCCAGGAAACCGAGGATAACCGTGGGCAGCGCTTCCATCAGCTCAATCAGCGGCTTGACCTTGCGGCGCAGGCCCGGCGCCATGAAATAAGCGGTGTAGATGGCACCGCAGATGGCCAGCGGCGCGGCGATGATCATCGCGTAAAACGCCGCCTTCAGCGTGCCAAAAGCCAGCGGCGAGAAGCTGTATTTGGGCTCAAAGTCATTATTGGAAGCTGATGACTGCCAGATGTAGTCGGGTTCCGGGTAGCTCTCGTACCAGACCTTTTCCCACAGCGCCGACCAGGATACTTCCGGATGCTCGTTGTGCACCTCCCAGTGCTGCAACTGGCCATCGCCGGTTTGCAGTAGCAAGGCATCGGCTCGCGGCGAGATCGCCAGCCCCAGTACCGATGCCACTGGCAGCGATTCGCTGGCCACCCGGCGGTGAGACGTGGTGTAGTAGATTGACAGGTTCTGGGCATCATCGACGGCCACGAAGCCCTTGCGGCGGTGTTCAGTGGCCAGGCCGCGAATGGCGGCGCCCTCGCCCTTGAAGTGGCGAATGGCCTGCAGCTGCGAGTGACCGCCCTCTTCCCTGACCATAAACCACTGGCTGGTGTCGCCACGGTCGTTGGCCACCAGCAGCGAGATGCCACCCAGCAGGAAACGGGCGGCGGTCAGCTTGGCGCCCTGGAACAGGTAGCCAGAGTCGATGATTTCCGAGCTGCGCAGGTCGATGACCCGGAACTCACCGTTGCCACCAAGCACATACAGCCAGTTAAGGGTGGGGCCGATAAGCAGTTTTTGTGCGTCGATATCCAGCGCCGGCAGCGTCAGCGTCTGCTCCTCAAGGGTGACCTCTTCGGTAAGGAAGTCCTCTTCCTTGGTCCAGTGGCGACCAACCAGCTGACGGTTGGCCACGGCGATCACCATCAAATCGGTTTCAGTGTCGCGAACGGCCAGGCGCTTTAACGGCGTCTGCGCCAGTGCAGTGTTGTCGCTGTACAGCACATCCACACGCGGAGTGATTACACGCTGGCCGTCGGGGTAGCTGCTGCGGTAATTGTGTTGGGCTACCAGCACCCTGCCGTCGGCCGCGCCAAGGGCAAATACCCGGTTCTGCTCATTGTCGATGGCAAAGCTGGTGATATCGGCGCTCAGCGGCAGGCGATGGCTAGCGATGGCAGCACCGTTGTCAACGGCAAAGAATTGCACCTCGCCACTATTATCCAGCCGCATACCCACTTCGGCCTGCTCTTCCATGGCCAGATGCAGCGTGGCATGGCCTGCTGCGCCCGGCAGCGCATAACTGGCGCGCTGCTCCAGCTCCGCCGATTGGAACAGCGGCATGATCTCGTACAGCAGGTAGAAGAATATCAGCAGGATCGTGAGCAGCACGCCGCTGCCGCCCCCGGTAATTGACCAGGTAGCCGCGTGATCCTTGATCTTGCGCCAGCGCTGATAGCCCGAAGGGCCGGCTGTCAGTGGTCTGTGATTCACGAACTTCCCCGTCGATGCATCCATTTGCCGGCCTAGCATATTTCAGTATTGTGACAGTAGTGTTACAGGGCGCCGGATGGGCGCCCCGGCACGAAAAAAGACCGCCAGCAAAGCTGGCGGTCCAAGCGTGGAGAGGCCTGTTGTTGTCTTATATGCCAAGACTGCGCAGGGTTTTCTCGGCCACACTGCTAGGCAGCGGGATATAGCCGTCTTTAACCACAACTTCCTGGCCCTGCTTGGACAGCACCAGCTTCACAAACTCGCGCTCCATCGGTGACAACGGCTTGTTGGGGGCCTTGTTGATGTAGACGTACAGGAAGCGCGACAGCGGGTAGGAGCCGTTCAGTGCGTTTTCCGGGGTGGCGTCAACAAAGGGGGCGCCTTCTTTCTTGGTCAGCGGCACAGCGCGCACGCTAGATGTTTTGTAGCCGATACCAGAGTAGCCAATGCCGTTGACCGAGGTGGATACCGACTGCACCACCGAGGCCGAACCGGGCTGCTCATTCACGGTGTTCTTGAAGTCACCCTTACACAGGGCTTTTTTCTTGAAGTAGCCGTAGGTGCCGGATACCGAGTTGCGACCGAACAGCTGAATGTCGCGGTTCTGCCAGGGGCCGCTCATGCCCAGGTCGCCCCAGCTGTCGGCGTCGCCGGCCAGGCCACACTTGCGGGTGCTGGAGAAAACGGCGTCCACTTGCGGAATGGTCATGCCCTTGATGGGGTTGTCTTTGTGCACGTAGACCGCCAGAGCGTCGATGGCGACGGGAATGGCAGTAGCCTTGTAGCCGAATTTGCTCTCAAAGGCTTCCATTTCCTTGTCTTTCATCTTGCGGCTCATGGGGCCGACATTGGAGGTACCTTCGGTCAGTGCGGGAGGCGCGGTGGAGGAACCGGCTGCCTGAATCTGGATGTTGACGTTAGGGTAAACGCGCTTGAACTCTTCGCCCCACAGCGTCATCAGGTTGGCCAGGGTGTCGGAGCCAACGCTGGACAGGTTGCCGGAAACACCGGCCGCCTTGGTGTAGGACGGCAGTTTGGGATCTACCGCCGTGGTCGCGGTTGCAGTGCCGGCGACCAAGGCCGATACCGCGAAAGCAGCGCCGCTGATCAGTGATTTCAATTTCATGTCATTCTCCTGAAGTGACGATGTTATGTCGGACAGTAGGCTTCCGATTGGCGAACACTCTAATCGAGCACTGTTACAGTAATGTGACCCTTGTCGCGGCAGGCATAAAAAATAGGAACCCCGCCCTCAGCTCGCCAGCCGCTCGGTGGCGGCCAGTGGAAACACGCAGGTAAAGGTGCTGCCTTTGCCCGGCTCGCTATGCACCCGCAGCTCCGCCTGGTGGCGCAGCAGCACGTGCTTGACGATAGCCAGGCCCAGGCCAGTACCGCCGGTAGCACTGGAGCGGCTGGGATCTACCCGGTAAAAACGCTCGGTCAGCCGCGGAATATGCTGCGGTTCTATGCCCTGGCCACTGTCGGACACCTCAAAATAGGCGTGGTCGCGATCGGCGTACCAGCGCATCCAGATACTGTCTCCGGGCCGGGTATATTTGGCGGCATTGACCGCCAGATTGGAAAACGCGCTGCGCAGCTCGCCCTCATGCCCCAGTACAGCCAGGCTGTCATCACACCCCAGCTGGAAATCGCGCTCGCCATCGGCGGCGATCAGCGCCTCTTCGCGAATCATTTCCATCAGTGGCCGCAGTGCAATGCGCTCTCGCTCTCGCGGTGATGGCAGTGATTCCAGCCGCGACAGGGCCATCAGGTCGCTAACCAGGTTTTGCATGCGCCGGGATTGCTGCTGCATCTGCTCGATGGCGCGCTGCCAGCGGGGGTTTTCCGCGACCTGGCCGGCGAAGGTGTCCAGGTAGCCACCAATAACCGTCAGCGGTGTGCGCAGTTCGTGGGAGACATTGGCGACGAAGTCGCGACGCATCTGCTCCAAACGGTGGGTGCGAGTGACGTCGCGGGCAAACAACAAACGGCTGCGGCGGCCAAAGAAGGTGATGCTCACCAGCAGGCGGATCTGCTGATTGACCGGCGACACCATTTCCAGCGGTTCGTCGTACTTTTCCGCATCGAAATAGCGAATGAATTCCGGGCTGCGCAGCAGATTCACCAGCAGCCGGCCGCTGTCATCGCTCTGGCGCAGCCCCAGTAACGTGCCCGCCGCGCGGTTACACCACTCAATATTGCCGGCAGGATCGAGCATCACCGTGGCATCGCTCATGGAGGCAAACGACGAGCGCAGATAATCGACCATGGCCTGCAGTCGCGCCTTGACCTCGCGATCTTCACGCTGAATCTGGAAGATCAGGTCCAGCACCTGCCCCCAGAGACCTGTCGCCTCTGGCGGTTCCTGCTCCTGGCCGTGCAGCAGCCAGTGGTTGAGCTGGTGCAGGTGGTACAGCGACCACAGTGCGTAACCCGAGGTGGCAATGACTACCAGCCACGGCCCCAACCCCATGGCAGACCCCAGCAGTGCGGCAGCACCAACCAGTAACGCCAGGCGGGTAATTTCGGTTTTCCAGCCGAGATATCGCATCGCCAGCGCGCTATGCGTTGCCGGCGGTTGAAAAGCGGTAACCGGTGCCACGCACCGTCTGTATCAGCCGTCCGAAGTCTCGCTGGTCAGTGAGCAGTGCCTTGCGCAGACGGCGGATGTGAACGTCGACGGTGCGTTCCTCCACATACACATTACTGCCCCAAACCTGATCCAACAGCTGGCCGCGGGTATAGGCCCGCTCGGGGTGGGTCATAAAAAACTTGAGCAGGCGGTATTCAGTGGGCCCCATCTCCAGCGGCAGCTCGTCGGCAAAGACGCGATGGCTGGCGGGGTCCAGCTTCAGGCCGTCGATGGTAATGGCCTCATCGTCATGGCTGCTGCCGGCGCGGCGAATGACCGCCTTGATGCGGGCCTGCAGCTCGCGCGGCGAAAAGGGTTTGGCCAGGTAGTCGTCGGCACCGCCCTCCAGCCCCTGCACCCGGTTGTCCTCGTCGTCTTTGGCGGTGAGCATGATCACCGGCAGCGAGCGCCACATGTCGTCGCGCCGCAGCCGCCGCAGCAGTTCGATGCCGGAGGTCTGCGGCATCATCCAGTCCAACAGCACCAGGTCGGGGTGGTGGTCGACGATCATGCCGTGCGCTTCCTGGGCGTCGGCGGCCTCCAGGCAGTCATAGCCGGCCATTTCCAGGCCGACCCGTATCATTTCACGAATTGCTGCCTCATCGTCGACGATGAGGATGGTGGGAGCTGCCATTGCACTACCTTGTCTGTCTATTGCCATAAACGGCATTTAAGCGCCGGATTATGACAGCAATATGACAGTTGGATCGCGATCAGTCGAACACGACGGTTTTGTTACCGTGAACCAGCACCCGGTCCTCCAGGTGATTGCGCAAGGCGCGGGCCAGCACCGCCTTTTCCACATCCTTGCCCAGACGCACCAGATCGTCCTTGCTGTGACGGTGGCCGACTCGGATCACATCCTGCTCAATGATCGGTCCCTCATCCAGCTGCTCGGTGACGTAGTGGCTGGTGGCGCCGATCAGCTTGACGCCACGCTCGAAGGCCTTCTGGTAGGGGTTGGCGCCGACAAAGGACGGCAGAAAGCTGTGGTGGATATTGATCATGCGGCCGCTGTAGGTCGTACACAGCGTCGGCGGGATGATTTGCATATAGCGCGCCAGCACCACCGCATCGGCGCGATGGGAGGCAATCAACTGCTCAATATGGGCGTTGGCCTTGGCTTTGTTGTCCTTGGGCACAGGCACATATTCGAAGGGAATGCCGTGCCACTCCACCATGCTGCGCAGGTTCTCGTGATTGGAGATCACGCAGGGAATGTCGCACAGCAGCTCGCCGCTATGCCAGCGGTGGAGAATGTCGGCCAGACAGTGCGAGGCGTGGCTGGCCAAAATGACCACCCGCCGGCGCTCGGTGGAATCCTGGATATACCACTGCATACCGTATTCATCGGCGATGGGCCGGAAGGCATCGCGGAATTCGCGCAGGCTGATGGCCAGCGAGTCGGCGCGAATCTCGTTGCGCATGAAAAACCAGTTGCTCTCCGCGTCCGCGTGGTAGCTAGCCTCGGTCAACCAGCCGCGGTACTCGGCCACAAACTGGCTGACACGGGCGACGATGCCGACCCGATCGGGGCAGCTGATGACCAGGCGGTAGGTGTGTTCCATGGTGGATCTCCGATTCTTTCAGCTCGGTCGAACTTTAGTGGCCGCGTTGCAGGCCTTGCTTTGTAGCTAGTGGTCGGACGTCTGACGTCGGAAGTCGGACGCCGCTCGCTGCGCTCGCATCTCTGCGGCGCCCAGCGCCGCAAGCGTCAGACCTCAGACTTCCGACGTCCGACTAGGGTTTACTCATTGCCTCATCGGCTACTACCGACCTTGGGACGGCACCAACCCAAGTCAACGCTGCAATATCCCCTTCATCGCCTCGGGCAGATCAGCCGGGAAGACGATGGTCTTGGCATTATCCGATGC
>JBFHRT010000030.1:0-10771 GCA_041591575.1 Spongiibacteraceae bacterium | reverse complement strand
GCATGTAGAGCTCTGGGCGGAGTGCTGACGGACGCGGGTTCAATTCCCGCCGCCTCCACCAAATTTTAAAAAGCCCCGCCGCAAGGCGGGGCTTTTTTGTTAGCGACTTTGCTAGCTGCGCCCCTCTCGGCGAATGCAAACCTTCAAGCGCTCCGAGCAAACGCGGGCGCAGCCGGCACCACACACAGCAATCCCCCGCTCCCCCGCATCGCCGGGTATCGAATAGGAACCCCATCAACATGCACATCATCTTCAACCACGGCCAGGAATCCGGCCCCATGGGCACCAAGATCCGGCGCAGGGTCGAGCTGGTGGAAAACCGGGGTTACCACTGGAGCAGCATCGATTACCGCGATCTGCGCGATGAGCCCGATGCGCGGGTGGAGCGATTGCTGGACAAGATCAAGGCAACCGCAGCCCCCTGCCTGCTGGTGGGTTCGTCCATGGGCGGCTATGTGGCAACGGTAGCCGCGGCGCGGGCGCCGGTGGCCGGGCTGTTTCTGCTGGCGCCGGCGCTGTACCTCGGCGGGCGCTACAGCGTCAGTGAGCACCGCCCACAGGCGCCGGTGATCAGCGTGGTGCACGGCTGGCGTGACGACATCATTCCCTGGGAACACAGCCTGCGCTTCGCGAAGGAAAATCACGCCAGCCTGCATTTACTGGATGACGAGCATCCGCTCAGCGGCGACCTTGGTGCGCTGGCGCGACTGTTTGAGCTGTTTCTGGATAAGGTCGAGGCCGGGTTGCGCTAGTCCGCCGCACACCGCGCTTGCGGTTGCAGCGAAGACAAATAGTGGATCAGCGGCTTCAGTGCGCGGGCAAATACCTCGTAGCTCTGCGCGTTTTTGCCCAACACGATAGCGCCCTGCACCGCGGTGACAACAAACAACGCCGTCTCCTCAGCGTCGACCTCGGAGCGCATATAACCCTTGGCCTGGGCGCGCATGAAAGCCTCGGTAAGCCGCTGGCACCAGCGTTTGTAAATCGCCTCGACGCGAGTACGGAAACCTTCGTCGATGGGCGACATTTCAGAGGCAAGATTGTTGACCGGGCAACCGCAGGACAGCGAGTCCATACAGGCCTGCTTAGAGGCCCCTTCGAGCAGATGAATAATGGCCTGTAGCGGGTTTTCAGCCTCCAGCGGCTCTACCCACAACGCGTAGAACTGCTGGGCGTAAACCTCGTCCAGCACCGCGTAACCAATCTCCAGCTTGTTCTTGAAGTGGTGATACAGCGCACCTTTCGACATCTGCAGGTGATCGAGAATCTCCTTGAGCCCCAGCGCGCGGAATCCCACGCGGTACATCTCCTTGGCGGTGACCTGCAGGATGCGTTCGCGGGTGGCTTCGGCCTTGGCATTGCGCGGTGACGTCATGGATCTACCTCGAACTGCGGATGCTATCAGTCTGCCGACCTACCGGTTGGTTTGCAACAGGATGTGCGGAACGCGGACTTCTGACGGCTCCGCACATCGCTATCCCTATCAAACTTCGACACGATCAAACCAGGGCAATTACGGCGAAGGGCAGCAGGATTGAGCCGGCGACGGCCACCGATTCCCACAGCCAGGTAATGGCGTTTTCAAGGTCAACGTGGGCGACGTGGTTGATTGCAGTTTTCATGAGACCTCTCCTTTCAAAGTAGAAACAAAACCGACCAGTTGGTATGTATAGCCCGCTAAAAAAGCCCGGAAACCGAACCGGGCGTTTGGCGGGTTACGCCAACTTGAGATCCACACTAACATACCAACTGGTCGGTTTCAAGCCTTTCTGTGATCACCCACCGAAAAGAACCCCTCCCTCACAGCGCCGGCCTCAACCGCCGCCATCGCGCCCGCATGGATGCTATCCCGCCGACTCCAAGCGGTTGCTGCCCGCCGCCACACGGTAGCGGGCAGCCTGTTGCTGCTGTTCGTTTTCCCGCTCGAGAATGCTCTCGACGTGGTACCAGGTAGCAACCGCTTCCTCCGGCGTCAGCGTCAGTATCAGGTAGCCGCGGCGGTGTAGGTTGGCATATTGGATATGCGGATTGGCCGCCTTAACGGCGCTCTCGAGCAGTCCCTGGGTAGCAGGCAGCCCCGGCGAGGTGATGGAAGGGGTGACAAACTCAACGCCGTAGCGTGCGGTGGGGGCCACCGGATCGTGGTAGTGCAAGGGGTCCTGCACCAACTCCATGGCCCAGGAGGTGTGAATATCGCCGGTGAGCACCAGCAGATTGTCGATGCCCTCAGCGGCAACATGATCCCAGATGCGCTGGCGGTTGGCGGCATAGCCGTCCCACTGGTCGGTGTTCATCACCGACAGCCACTGCGGCGACATCGGCTGCAACGGCGTGTGCCCGGGCGGTTCGCCGGCGCCAGTCGGCGGCCCTGCCAGCTGGGCCATCATCACTTGCTGGCCCAGTAACTTCCAGCGGCGGCCGGCACGTTGCGCCTTGCTCAGTCGCTCCTTGAGCCACTCCTCTTGGGCAGCGCTGATCAGTCGCCGCTCCGGGTCGTCGTAGGCATCGCTGTAGATGTTCGGCTGGCGATGACGCCCCTGAATACGGGTGTCCAGCACCATCAACTCACCGAGGGTGCCGAAACTGAAAGCACGATGGATCTGCGGGTCGCGGGCATCGGCAATGGGCGCAATCGGCATCCATTCGTCGTAGGCCTGCACGCCGGCCGCCTTGCGCTGCTCCCAGCCGCCCTCGGTGTTCTGGTGGTTGACGGCACCGCCGCCCTCGCCCTTTCCATCCGGATCCCAGCTGTTGTCGGTGGTCTCGTGGTCGTCCCAGGTGGTGATAAAGGCGTAGCGGCTGTGCAGCAGCTGCAGGTCGGCATCTTCCTTGTAGTGCTGGTGACGCCGCCGGTAGTCGACCAGTGACACCGGCTCAATGCGATTGTCACTCGGGTATACCCGCCCCTGGTCGATGGCCTGCTGGTCGCCGTAGTCGTTGCTGTCGCTGGCGTCGACGCCCGGGTACTCGTAGATGTAGTCGCCCAGGTGCAGCACATAATCCAGGTCGTCGTGGCGCGCCACCTGGCGGTAGGCATTGAAAAAGCCGTGGGGATAGCTGGAGCAGGACACCACCGCAAATGTCAGCGAGTCAACGGCGGCCTGGCTGGCCGGCAGAGTCTGCGCCCGCCCCACCAGCGAACGAAAGGCACGGCCCTGCTGATCTTTATGGTCAACAGTCTCGAAGCGGTAGTAGTAGCGCTGCCCCGCCGCCAAGCCGGTGACTATCACCTTGGCGGTATAGTCGCTCTCGGCGGCGGGCCTTATCTCGCCGCTCTGCAGCAGCGTTTCAAACAGCGGGTCTTGCGCCAGCTGGTAGCGCAGGCGGTGGCCCTGTTGCAGCGCGTCGCGGGTCCACAGTATCAGGCTGTTAGCTTGCGGATCACCACTGGCCACGCCTTGCTGAAATGGCGACAGCGGCAGCCGCTCGACACCGGCAAAACCGTAGCCGGCACATCCCGCCTCGCCGGCACTACTATCGCTGACAAATGTCAGGGTCAACGCACCGCCCTCATCCAACGTCAG
This sequence comes from Spongiibacteraceae bacterium, assembly GCA_041591575.1. Taxonomy (GTDB): domain Bacteria; phylum Pseudomonadota; class Gammaproteobacteria; order Pseudomonadales; family Spongiibacteraceae; genus JBFHRT01. Next base: position 7,247 of record JBFHRT010000030.1, on the reverse strand, counting down.
CGTATAGCCGCCACCGTTCTGCCAGCGACCGGCAGCGCCCTCGCTGGCGGCCGGTGTGCGCAGCCACTGCATCAGCCGCGCATTACCCTGCGCGTCCTCCACCAGCCAGTACATGGCATCGCCCAGCAGTGCGCGCAGCTTGTACTGGTAGCCGTCGCTGGTTTGAGGCTCGCATTCTGCCGGGAAGTCCGACGCGTCGAATTGCAGGTTCAGGGTCAGGCTTTCGCTGTCGTACTGCCAGCGCCCGAACGCGGTGTATACGATGACCGGCGACGGTGATCCGTTTTCGCTACTGTCGTCGCCACGGCTACCGCCGACGCTGCGCGAACCGCCACTGTTACAGCCACTGAGCCCGGCTACACCGACACCCAGTCCAGCGCAGCTCATTTGCCCAAGAAATTTTCGGCGTCTGACGTCCACGGCAAGCCCTCCATCGTCTGAATCAATTTCGACGGCACCATAGTGAACAATTGTGACAGCTTGATGGCGACTGCAGGCATGCCGGTATGCACGTGCGCGCTGCAATATTCCTGCAACATAGGACAGGTAACGTTGCCGTGATTTTATTTTTGCAAAGGAGACACCTCATGCGCGTATTCGGAACCGCGATGCTGGCTGCCGCCGTAACACTGGCTGCCACCGGCGTGCACGCCGGCGATAAACTGCGCCCTAGCGTGGTCAACAACGACGACCTGTACGAAGTGGAGCACGAAGGCCGCTACTACGTGTTCGACGACCTGTGGGTTTACCGCGATTTTCTGGAACTGGGCGAGACACCCTACCGCAACACCCGCATCGGCGCCGGACCCAACGGCCAGACTCTGGTGTTCGGCCTGCGCGCACAGGACAAGCAGAAAAAAGAGGGGATTGGCAGCATCGGCCTTTACCAGGGACAACTGCCGCCGGACACATACTTCTACGGCGAAATCGTTCGCGAAGGCCGCATCTACGTGTTCGACGACATGGAGCAGATGAAGCTGGCGCGCGAAACCGGCGAGCCGCCCTTCCGTTACACCATGATCGGCGCCGGCCCCAAAGGCGAAACCGTGGTGTATGCACTGACTCCCGACAACAAGAAAAACAAACCCACCACGCTGATCAAGCGCTTTAACGCAAAGCATCTGTAATCACTGCCGCTCGCGCAATGCGAGCCAGCGCTCGCCACCGGCACTGCCAGTGGTGAGCGCTACCGCAGCAATCTTGAGCTTGGCGTTAATGGCACCGCCATCATTCTGTCACAAGCAATGGTGATACTACCCACCGTACTTCGCCCGCCTGCAATCTACCGGTATCACGCACAACGCTAGAGGCTTCCGCACACCATGGCTCCATCCAGCAAAAAATCTCCGCATACCGCCGCCAATAGACACCGCTCCGCGCTCAGCCGGCGCCAGGTGCTGGGCCGCGGCCTGATGCTCTCCGCTGCGGCGCTGCCGCTACCGTGGCTGTCAGCCTGCCGCTCCGGCTCCAGCAGCACTAGCACTCAGGCGGTGACGCCACCGCCCTCCGGGCTGCCACCACTGCGCAGCAGCGCCGACGCCAACGGCCTGTTCCTGCCGGCGGGCTTTTCCTCGCGGGTAATCGCCGAGTCAGGGCGGCCAGTGGGTAGCACCGGCTTTGTTGCACCGCTGCCCTTTTTTCCCGACGGCGCCCACTGTTTTGTGGACCCGGAAAATCCGGGTGGCTGGATTCTGGTGGTCAACAGTGAAGTGCCGGGGCTGGGCGGGGCCGTCGCCTTTCGTTTTGCCGCCGACGGCAGCCTGAACGACGCCTACTCCGTATTGCGCAACAGCAATACCAATTGCGCCGGCGGCGCCACACCCTGGGGCACCTGGATTTCCTGCGAGGAAGTGGACGACGGCACCAGCTGGGAAACCCACCCGCTGGGTGAAGGCCTTATCGACGGCGTGGCCTACCCGGTGCGGCTGAACAGTCTGGGCATCTACAAGCACGAGGCCGCCGCCGTCGATGCCGCCAACAAAGTGGTCTACCTCACCGAGGACCAATCGGACGGCTGCCTGTACCGCTTTGTCGGCAGCGATCCCTATGTATGGGACGGCAGCGTGCGCGGCGACCTCACGCAGGGCAAACTGCAGGTAGCGGTTGTCAGCGCCGGTGGCCAGCCGCTGAAAGACACCGGCTCGCTGGACGTCAACGCGCTGCCAGCGCTGACCGTGAACTGGGTAGACCTGCCGAACGCCACCGGTGGCAGCGTCGAGCCCACCCGCGCTCAAGTGACAGAGGCAACTATATTTAACGGCGGCGAGGGCTGCTGGTTCCACAAAGGCAGCGTGTACTTCACCACCAAGGGCGACAACCGCGTGTGGCAGTACCGGGTTGCCGATGCGTCACTGGGTGTTTTCTACGACGACGATCACTACTCGACGCCGGTGCTGACCGGCGTCGACAACGTTATTGTCGAGGGCGAACACAACCACGTAATTGTGGCCGAAGACGGTGGCAACCTGGAGGCGGTGGCCATCACGCCCGACTTCGACATCGCGCCGCTGCTGCGTCTGCAAGAGGCTGGCAACGTCGGTTCCGAGGTCACCGGGCTGGCCTTTAATCCCGCGCGCACCCGGCTGTACTTCAACTCCCAGCGCGGCAGCACCCTGCCACTGGCACTGCCGGAACTTCCCGGATCCGGCGGCGGCGTGGTGTACGAAATTCGCCGCGACGATGGCCTGCCCATTTTTGGCTACTAGCCGCTCGGCGCGAACAACACGCAACAAGGGGGACAGGGTGCAGGTTGAGCGATTCAGTACGCCGGAGATGCGCCATCTGGAAAACTTGCTGGAGTTTTCCTCGCCACTGATTCACGCCCGCGAACTGACCCGTGTAGAGCACCGGGAACGGCGCTATCCGATCTACGCGCTCAACATCGGCGCCCAGCGCGACGATGTGCCGGTGCTGGCGTTTATCGGTGGCGTTCACGGCGTTGAACGCATCGGCAGCCAGGTGGTGCTGTCGTTCCTGGAGACACTGATTCAGCGCCTGCAGTGGGACAACAGCCTGATCGACGGCCTGGAGAATCTGCGGCTGCTGTTCGTGCCCATTGCCAACCCGGTGGGCATGCTGCGCCAGACCCGCGCCAACGGCGCCGGCGTCGACCTGATGCGCAACGCCCCGGTGGAAGCGGTGGAGCGCCCCGCCTTCCTGGTGGGCGGCCAGCGCCTCAGCCACCATCTGCCCTGGTATCGCGGCGGCGAGCAGATGGAACCCGAAGCCCAGGCGCTGGTGGATTACATCGGCGCCGAGTCCGACCGCTCCCCCTTTACCCTGTGCCTGGACGTGCACTCCGGTTTCGGCATGGTGGACCGGCTTTGGTTTCCCTATGCCAACAGCCGCCAACCGGTGCCACACCTGGCCGAATACTACGCTATCAATAAGCTGATGCGCCGTACCTATCCACACCTGGATTACGTGTTCGAGCCGCAATCGCGGCAATACCTCACCCACGGCGACCTCTGGGATCATCTCTATACCCAGGCCCTGAACAAACACCGGCAACTGCTGCCACTGACGCTGGAAATGGGCTCATGGCGCTGGGTAAAGAAAAACCCGGTACAGGTCGGCAAACTCACCGGGCTGTTCAATCCGGTCAAGCCCCACCGCGTGCAGCGCGTGCTGCGCCGCCACATCGTGATGATGGAATTTCTGGTTCGCGCCACCCGCAGCTACCAGAGCTGGCTGCCCGCCGATGAGCAGCGCGTATTCAAGCGGCGCGCGGCGCTGCGCCGCTGGTACGAAAACTATGCCGATTAAAGACTATACCGATTAACAACTATGCGGATTAAAACAATGCCCGATAACGCCGTCGCCGGCAGCTGGGTGTTACTGCGCGGCCTGGGCCGCTGCGCCCACCACTGGGGCGAATTTCCGCAGCGCCTGCAGGCCAACTATCCCAGCGCCCGCGTGCACGCGCTGGACCTACCTGGCTTGGGCGAGCGGTGCCATCAGTCCAGTCCGGCCAGCATCGACAGCGCCGTCGACGCCTACCGCGCACAGCTGCGCGAGCTGGGCGTTTCCGCGCCACTGCGGCTGGTGGGCCTATCCATGGGCGGCATGGTGGCCATGCAGTGGCTGCAGCGCTATCCACAGGAGCTGTCGCAAGCCTTCGTCATCAACAGCAGTGCCGGTGGCATTTGTCGCTGGCAGCAACGCATGCGGCCCGCGGCGCTGGCCCGCTTACTCGCCGCCAGCCTGTCGCCGGCGCGGCGCGAGCACAGCGTGTTCGATCTCACCTGCAATGCCCGCGACCAGCGCGACGCAGTACTGGCCCAGTGGCTGGACATTGCCCGGCAGCAGCCGCCGCGCACTGGCAATCTGCTGCGCCAGATCAACGCCGCGCGCCGCTTCACGCCGCCAGCGCTGGCGGCCACAGACAAACTGGTGATAGTGGCCTCGAGCGGTGACCGCCTGGTCAACCCCGCCTGCAGCGCAGCCATCGCCGCCCACTACCGGCGGCCGTTGCGACTGCACCCCTGGGCCGGCCACGACCTGCCGCAGGATGACCCCGACTGGCTGCTGCAGCAGTTTGCCGACACCACAACTGCCACACCGCCCTGCCCTGAGCGCCCCGCGCTGTAAAACCCCCGTCATCTTTCAGACAAATCACTGTCGCATTGGCGCCGTATGGTGGCGGTATCCGCGCCCGGCGCGGCCAGCGATTCCGACAGCAGCGACATATACAGGGGACCATCATGGCAAAAACCGTCACCATCTTCGGCACCGGCTACGTCGGCCTGGTGACCGGCGCCTGCCTGGCCGATATTGGCCACCAGGTGTTGTGTGTCGATATCGACGCCGACAAAATCGACGCGCTCAATCGCAGTGAAATCCCCATCTTTGAGCCCGGTCTGGACAGTGTGGTGCTGCGCAACCAGCGCGAAGGCCGGCTGCGCTTCAGCACCGACCTCGATCAGGCCGTCGCCTTCGGCGAGTACCTGTTTATCGCCGTGGGCACACCGCCCAGAGACGACGGTGGCGCCGACCTCAGCCAGGTGCGTGCGGTGGCCCGCGCCATCGGCAAGCGTATGGCCCACCCCTGCATCGTCGTCAATAAATCCACGGTGCCGGTGGGCACCGTGCACTTTGTCCAGCGCGAAATTGCCGCGGCGCTGGCACAGCGTGGCGCCCACTGCGAGTTTCTGGTCTGCTCCAACCCGGAATTTCTCAAGGAAGGCGATGCCGTCAACGACTTCATGAAACCCGACCGCATTGTCATCGGCAGCTCCAGCGACACGGTCATCCAGCGCATGCGCGAACTGTACGCGCCGCTCTCGCGTAAGCAGGACAAGGTCATGGTGATGGACGAGGTGTCGGCGGAGATGACCAAGTACGCCGCCAATGCCATGCTCGCCACCAAGGTCAGCTTTATGAACGACATGGCCAACCTGGCCGAGCAGCTGGGCGCCGACATCGAGGCGGTGCGCCGCGGCATTGGCGCCGACCCGCGCATCGGCTATCACTTCATTTTTCCCGGTTGCGGCTACGGCGGCTCCTGTTTCCCCAAAGACGTGCGCGCACTCAACCACACTGCCAACGCGGTGCAGTACCGCTCGCGGCTGCTCAGCGCCATCGACGCCATCAACAACGACCAGAAGCAGCTGCTGTTTCGCAAACTGTGGCAGCACTTCAAAGGCCGGCTCGCGGGCAAGACCATCGCGCTGTGGGGGCTGGCCTACAAACCCAACACCGACGACATGCGCGAGGCGCCAAGCCGGGTGCTGATGGAAGCGCTGTGGCTGGCCGGCGCCACGGTGCGCGTGTTTGACCCGGCGGCGATGGATGAGTGCCGGCGGCTGTACCCCGCTGCCGCCATCGATTATGCCGCGGATCACCTGCAGGCGCTGGACGGCGCCGACGCGCTGGTGCTGTGCACCGAGTGGAGCCTGTTTCGCAGCCCCTGCTTCACCACCATCAAGCAACGGTTGAAACAGGCGGTGGTGGTGGACGGACGCAACCTGTGGGAGCCGCGCGACATGGCGGCACTGGGCTTCAGCTACTACGCGGTCGGCCGTCCCAGCTATCCGCCCCGCGGCGAACTCGAACGCGAACCGGGCCGGCTTTCGCTGCGGCTGGTGGACTCAAAGGAGGCAACCGAATCGGCCGTGTACGGTTAGCGGCAAGGCAGTCGCCTCAAGAAAAACGTTTTTTGAACATCGGCTGCCTGCCTGAGATTGCCGCGTCGCGGAACCGCTGAACAGCGCGGTCCCGCTCCTTAGCATGGCCCGCGAAGCGCTGTGGCCACGCAATGACAGGTGAAACATCCGACATCAGAAAAGCCCGTCATCGCGAGGAGCGTTTTTTGCGACGTGGCGATCTCGCGCCGTTTACCGGCAGTCGGCTGCTGCATCCGCCAAGGCGGCGCGCTCGCAGTGCAGCGGCTGCCACAGGCGCGTGGACAGGCTCTGCAGGCTTTCGCTGCGCCCGTCCAACAGCCAATCCACTACTGCCGCCGCCACATCGGGATAGCCCTGGGGCGTCGGCGTCAGCGGCGCGTTCAGCCAGCCGGCGATGACACTGGCATCGAGCGTCTCGAACGTCCGCGCCAGCCCCAGTTGGGTCAGCGCGAGGGCATTGGCGCGCTGCTCGCCCTGGCCGCGCACCGGCTTGGCCAGCACCGGCAGCCCCAGGTGCAGGCACTCGCTGATCAATTCAAAACCGGCGTTGCAGATCACCGCGCCCGCGCGCTGCTGGTCGCGCTTGAAGCCCTCCAGACAGGTGCGGCGCAGGGACACATTGCCGCACTCGGCGTCGTCGAGATCGGGTGCATATTGCAGAAAATGCCGCTGGGGCAGCTGGCTCAACACCGCGGTCACCTCGGCCTGGTCTTCAAAGGGCAGGTACACCAGCACCGGTGCCTCGCTGCCGGCGACCGCGGCGCGCTGCACATCGGGATTGATAATGGGCGGAAGGATGGGGCCGCCGAAAGGCGCCCAGTGCAGGCCCAGGCCGAGGATCACCGGCGCAAAGTGGCGCATGATGACGCCGTCCAGCGGCGAGATGCCGGCCATGGGCACGCCGGCATGGGCAAAAGCATACTGGTGGCCGAAGCCGACCACATTTTTCTTGGCCAGACGCCCGGCCCAGGCAACGGTCGGCTCGAAGTCGGTAAGGATCAGGTCATAGCCACTCACATCCAGGCGCCGCACTTCGCTGACAAAACGCAACGGTCGGTTTTCCAGCAGCGTGCGCCGGTAGCAGATGCGTCCGCGCTCGGTGACAAAAGTAAGACCAGTGCG
>JBFHRT010000029.1:0-10817 GCA_041591575.1 Spongiibacteraceae bacterium | reverse complement strand
TTTCAGAGGCAAGCCCGACAGCGCATTGAGCGGGTTATTGAGATTCATCAGCAGCTTGGCCCACTGCACCTCACGCATATCGGCGCGCAACTCCAGCGGTAGATCCCCGCGCTGAAAAGCCGGTTGCAACGCCTGCAACAGGGGGTGAGGCTCGGCCATCAGCTCGCCCTCGGAACCGGCGTGAAAACGGCCCTGACCGCGGTTGAGTACGTTGAAAGAAATCATCCCCGCCAGCACCGGGTTGTCGGGCAGCGCAGCGCGCAGCTGCTCGGCATTGCGCAGCCCGTTCTGCAGGCTCAGTACCACCGTGTGCGGACCAATGACTCGCGCCAGCTGCGCAGCTGCCTCAGCAGTGGCGGCCGATTTAACCGTGACAATCACCAGCTCGGCGCCGGCGGCCTGCTGCGGATCGCTGTGATAGTGCAGTGCCTCACTGGCCAGGTGAATATCGGCGCCGCGCCAGTCGCTGAGACGTAAACCGTGCTCGCGCAGCTGCTCGGCGATACGCGGCCGGCCGATAAAACTGACCTCAACACCCTCGGCCTGCAGGCGCCCGCCGACATAGCAGCCGATGCTGCCGGCGCCGAAAATGCAGATGCGGGGAAGTGTTGTGGTCGCGGGCTGCGTCATGTTGTGCTCATTTTTCGCTGTGTAGGTGGCAACCACTATAAAACAAGTCGCGGGCGCCAACCGTCAACGGCTTGACACATTCGCCGGGCAATCACGCCTACAGATCCTCGAGCCAGTCGCCACTGACCGAGGAGCTCCAGAGCGGATCGCGCCGCTCCAGAAAGGCCATGCCACCCTCGATAGCATCGGGCCTGCCCATGCAGTGGGCCAGTGCGCGCGTCTCGCGCTGCATCATCTCCGCCAGCGAGCTGTCCGCGCCCCGCCACAGCAGGCGCTTGCTCAGCGCCAGCGCCAACGGCGAACTGTGCGTGGCCATATCGCGCGCCAGCGCCAGCGCCACCTCCAACACCTCACCGGCAGGCACAGCGCGGCTGGCCAGCCCCAGCTCCACGGCCTCAACGCCGCTAAGGGTGCGGCCGCTGAGCAGCAGGTCCAACGCGTTCTCCAGGCCGACCAGCCGCGGCAAAGTGTGGTGCGCGGCGAAATCCGCCACCACCCCCAGCCGCACCTGGCGAAAACTGTACTTGCCCTCCTCGGCGAACACGCGCAGATCACACTGACTGGCGATACCGAGGCCGACGCCAATGGCGTGACCGTTGCAGGCAGCGATCACCGGCTTGCGCAGGTCCCAGGCCTGAAAGCTGAGCGGACAGGAACTGAAGTCAGCGCCCTGCTCGGAAAAACTGTCAGCGCCGCTGCTGAGATCGGCGCCGGCGCAGAAGGCGCGGCCGGCACCGGTGACCACTACCGCTCGCACCGCGTCGTCGGCATCGCAGCGGCGGTAGAGTTCACTCAGGCCACTGATCATAGCGGCGCTCAAGGTATTGAGGCTGTCGGGGCGGTTAAAGGTGATCACACCGACGCCGTCGCTCAACTCGAAAGTGATGTCATCGTTCATGGCGGCTTCCATAGCAAGGTGTGAGGCAGAGCATATAGGACAGGGGAGGCTGGACGGAAGGTGCTAACGGCGGTCGGACGTCGGAAGTCTGATGTCCGACGCTGAAAAGCAAAAAACGGTGCGCATGGCGCACCCTACGGGGGGCTGTCATGTAGGGTGCGCTGCAATGCGATTAACTTAAGAGGCTCCCTGTAATTTTCATGATTTCGATTGCCGCGCCGAATGCTATTGTAGGCCGGAATAAGCGCTTTTTCGCGTTTCCGGCGAACGTCCGCATGGCCACAGCACTCGCTGCGCTCACGGGCCACTCTGACGCAAGCTTATGCGGACCTACATCGTTGTAGGTGCGAATTTATTCGCACACATTTATTCGCACACCGAATCTGTCGCCGCGCGGAAATGTGCGGATAAATCCGCACCTACAAAGACAACCCACTTTTCGCCGTTTTCTGTGGCTCTATGTGCGCTCTGTGGTAAACCGCTTTAAGGCGTCAGACCTCCGACTTCAGACTTCCGACGGCATTTTTCACCGCAAAATCCCGGCTCACCGGCGGCGTATAGCCAGACGACCCAAACAGTATGCACAGCCGCGTCTTCCAATCGCGGTTGTGCCACAGCTCGTAAGCAATCTGCAGCATCCCCGAATAGGCCAGGCGCAGCGGATTCATATGCAGTTCCGGGCTGCCGGTGAGACCGACCTTCGGCGCGCGCTCGCTGAGCGGCCGGTAGGTGCCGAACAGCTGGTCCCAGACAAAACAAAATCCGCCGCCCATGTTCACCATGTTTACCGCGCCCTCGCGGCCGGCGTCGGCGGGCTCCGCCGAGTGATGCAGGTAGTGGTAGACGCCGTTACCAAACAGGTAGCCGCCCCAGCGCAGCCAGCGAAAGCGAATGGCGCGCTCGTACAGCGCCGTCTGGTGACCGAAGATTTCCGGAATCAGCAGCACCAGGTTGAACACGATCACCTCGGCGTATAAAGGCTGCGCGGCAAACAGCTTGGTGATGGCGCCGAACAGCAGGTTGTAGGGCAGCACAAACAGCAGAAACAGCGGCACCGCGGTGAACACCGCCAACGTGGTGCTCTGCATCAGCGCCGGCGACATATGGTGGTGGCGGTGAAACAGCAGCCACAGCGCGCGGCGGGTGTGACCGAGCCGGTGCAACCAGTAATGCACAAAGCCGCCCAGCATAAACACCACCAGCACCGCGGCAAAAGCCGGTAGTTCAATTAGAGTGGGCACATGGGTATTCACCCAGCCGTTGGCCAGCGCCGCCGTGCGCTCGATGTAATCCAGCCCCCAGTGCAGGTCCAGCCCCGCCAGATAGAGAGCGCCTGCGACCAGCACCAGCAGCAGCGGTATCGACAGCGCCGACACGGTATTGGTGAGGGTGAACAAGGCGATCAGGCGCATGGGAAATTTTTCGCCGCGCGCACCGCGGTAACGGCTGTAACCGGCAACGATCACCGCAAAGCGAAAGCCCAGGTTGAACAGCATCAGCGCCAGCATGGCCAGTAACAGGGCGTAGTCATCGCTGGAGCGGGCGCTCTGGTACAGCCGCTGCAACAGCTCGCGCAGCGGCTCGAAACTGACCGGATCACCCAGCCCCGGCCCCAGGTAAACGAACACATGCAGCAGCTGCAGAAAGCCCACGGAAAAGGCCACGGCAAATAGCCACACAAAGGCGGTGGCCAGCGGCCGGTAGCGCTCACCGATTTCCGGCACTTCGGCAGTGAACAGCCAACGTATCCACGCGATCACGTCACTCTCCTTCAGTATTCCAGCACCAGGTCCAAGCCATAGCTGCGCGGCTCGCCCCACACCACTGCGCGATCGGCCTGGGGCAGGTTGTCGATGGCATAGAGTTCGTATTCCTCGTCTGTGAAGTTGTTGACCCAGGCCGCCAGGTTCAGGCGCAGCGAACCCGGCAAGGGCAGCTCATGCAGTCCCAGGCGCGCGTTCCACAGCTGGTAGTCGCGCAGTACCGTGGTAAAAGAACCGTCGTCGCGGGGTGCGCCGCCGCCATTGCGCTCATCCATGTAGCTGGTACTGAGGTTGAAGCTGAGCCTCCCCCAGTCGCCGGCCGCCACGGTCCAGTCCGCCGCCGCGGTATAGGAGTGCTCGGGGGCCGAGGAAAAGCTGAAACGGCGGGTGACATCATTGCCAAAGGGGTCGATGACCGAGGTGACCTCGGCGTCCAGGTAGGCGTAATTGAGCATCAGCATCAGATTGCGTGTGGCGAGGAAGGTGAGATCCGCCTCCATGCCCTGCATCTGGGCTTCGCCGGCATTGATCACCTTGGTGTCGGCCACGGTGCCAGCGAGCACAAAGTTGATCTGCATATTGTCAAACTCGCTGTAGAACACATCGGCGTTGAGGCGCAGGCGGCGGCCGAACAGTTCGCTCTTGATGCCCAGCTCGTAGGACAGCACCTTCTCTTCATCGAAACCATCGGCAAAGCCCACGCCGTAGTCGACGCCGTCCGAAGCCGGTCCCTGCTGGCCGTCTATCTGCGGATCGCGGGTATTGAAGCCGCCGCTCTTGTAGGCCTCCACGCGCTTGGCATAGACATTGACGTCGCCGCTGATGTCGTACTCCAGCACCGCGCTGAACGAATCATCCTTAAAGCGTTTTTCACCGCGCACCTTGTTGAAATTGCGGTCACCCGGCAGCTGAAAGCTGGCCGCCGCCAGGATCGGGCTCAACACTGGCCCGAGCACGGGATTGCTGCCGAGGTCGTTGATGTTCACCGCCTGCCCCAGGCCCTCGGCCCAGGTTTCGTCGCGCTGGTTCTTGATGGCCTCGCGCTCGTCCTGGGAGTGGCGCGCGCCCAGGGTCAGGTGCAGGCGCTCATCGAAAACTGGCGGCGTCCAGGTGGCCTGGCCGAACAGCGCCCAGGCCTCGTTGTCGATGTCGTAACGCTGGCTAACGAAATTGACGATGCGGAACTGGCCGCCGGTGTTGTCGACAGGCGAGCTGATCTGGTGGTGGAAAGGCGTATTGTCCTCGGTGGCGGATTCCTCGAAATAGTAGGCGCCGACGATGTACTCCAGGCGCTCGTCCAGCAGCGCACCGCTGAACTGCAGCTCGTGGGAAAACTGCTCCTGGGTCACCACCGGCTTCACCAGCGGCGTGCAGCCGCCGTTGGCGGCCTGCGCGGCCGCACCGCAGTATTCGTGGGAATCCAGCCGGTACACGGTGGAGCCGGCGCCGCCGCCGAGATCGGCGTAGGAGGCATCAGACAGTTCACGCCAGGCCGCCATGTATTTCAGCTGTCCCCAGTCGAAATCCGCGGTGAGGGTCAACGCATGCCCCTCGATCTCAGTGTCAGAGGCTTCAAAGGGGGCGCCGCTGGCCATGCTGGAAAAACGCGAGTCACTGTACACGCTGTTGGCCTGGGCCGACTGCTTGATCGGTTCGGCCTGGCCCTTGTTGCCATTGGGGTCCGGCGGCGTCACTGCCTGGTACATGTAGTTGAAGAAACGCATGTCAGAGCGGTCGTAGGCATAGTCCAGCGCCAGCGTATCGCTGATCAGCCAGCGCAGGTCCAGGCGGTAGCCGCGCACCTCGCGATCGCCAAAGTCGCCACCGGGGCCGTGATTATCGATAAAACCCGACTGCTCGCTGTCCAGGTAGGCCAGCTTCAGCGCCAGCGCATCGCCCAGCGGGATATTGGCGGAGGTCTTGGAGGTGAACAGCTCGCGATTGCCAACGCTGAACTTCTGGCGCAATTCAACACTCTCGGTACTGGGCTTTTTGGTAATCAGGTTGATGGCACCGCCGGTAGTGTTGCGCCCATAGAGTGTGCCCTGGGGGCCGCGCAGAATCTCGATGCGCTCCAGCTCGGCCACATCCAGCGCGGTACCGGTAGAACGGGCGATATAAACGCCATCCACGTAGATGCCCACCGGCGGGTCCTGGGTCACCTGGGTGTCGGAGATGCCGATACCGCGAATGAAAATACGCAGGGTGGCGGCATTGATGGGAAAGGGCTCGACGGTGAGACTGGGCACCTTGCTGCCAATGTCGTCGAGGCCACCAATGCCCTGAGTCTCCAATTGCTCACTGCCGAAGGCGGTCAGTGAGATCGGCGTGTCCTGCAATGACTCGCTTTTTTTCTGGGCGGTGACGATCACCTCCTCCAGCGCCAGCCCCTCCTGCTGCGCCGCTGCCGGCGCAGCGATTACCTGTAGGGCTGCGACGGCGGTGATTAGCGCCTGCCCAATAACTACTGCCTTTCGCATTATTATTATTCTCCGCATGACTGTCAGTGCTGACCTTCCGCTACCGCGGTGGCGGCGCGCTGCGCGACAAAGTGGCGCGCCCGCAGCCGCGCGTTGTCGCGCACGCTGCGGTAAAACAGGTTGAAGTCGTAGGTGTGGTAATCACCGCCGGCAAACAGCGCGCGCTGATAGCCGGGCCGCTCGGGAGCGCTGATCCATAGCAGGCCATCGTCACCGCAGCGCGCGCCCACTAACGCTATATCCAACGCTTGCAGGCCCATCACGCCCACCAGTGGCAGCGAACCGGGATTGGCCGCAGCGGGCACCGCGGTGGTATCGGCACGCCAGCTCAGCGGGTTGACACAAATCCGCTGCCGGCCGGCGTTTTCGGCCAGCTTGGCGCTGCCGTCACCGCCCTCGACAAAACTGTTCCAGGCGACCACACAGCCGGTCTGCTGCGCGTGCTGACACACCGGATAGCGCGCAGCAAAATCGTCGTGGAAAATGCGCCCACCCACCAGATAAGCGACCACCAGCCGCTGGCGCAACACCTCGGCAAAGCGCTCGTCCAGCATCAGTCGTCGCGCCATGGCCGTACCCTGGCTGTGCGCCGCAATAATCAGCGGCCGGCCCGCACTGTAGTGCTGTAGATAGTGGGCAAAAGCGCGCTGCACATCGCTGTAGGCCAGCGCATAGGATTGCTCACGGTCGGCAGCGGTGCCGGCGGTGTGTGCCGACATGCGCCGCTGGCGGTAACGCGGTGCATAGACGCGGCCGGCGCCGTTGAACAGGCTGGCCTGCTGCACCAGCACCCCGCGATCGGTAACAACATTGGTGAACACATGGTCGACGGCAGCGTTCCAACCCGAACCAAGCAGCACGGCGCTGGTGGGGTGCAGGTAGAACACGTCGGCATCGGCCAGCGCCTGCCGGTCTGTCAGACCGCTGTCGGGGGGCGCCACATCGGCGCTGTCGCGGCGGCTCGGCAGCGCCGCCCAGTGTGCGGGGTTGCGGTAATCGGGCGCCGGCGGCGCTGCAGTGTCGGCAAAGGCATGGGCCGGCGCCGGGTTGATGCCGTCGCGAAACACCAGCGCCAGCACGACCAACAGCGCGGCGAAGGTAACGAGAACAATCCGCTTAATGCCCATCCTTGCCCGCCTCCGTTTTCAGTTGCCCCGCACCCGTTAGCAAATCCGCCAACGTGGCAATCAGCAGATCGTCACCAACACCGCCCGGCGCACCGCCGAAATACTGCCGCGCCATGAAGTGGCCGATCATGGTGCTGTGCACAATGGCCGACAGCCCCCGCACGTCCAGGTCCACCACCTCGCCCGCCAGTACCTTCTGCTGCAGATCCAGCGCATCGCTCTGGCGAGACTGGTCGATCAGTGCCTCGCTGACCTCTGCCATCAGCTCCGGCGCACGGCCGCCCTCACGGGCGAGGATGTTCATGAAATCCGCCATCTGCTCCAACCCCAGCAGCATGCCGCGCAACTGCAGCACCAGCTCGGCACGGGTGTCACCCAGCGAGCCCGCCAGCGCCTGCTCGAAAAACTCGCTGCGCTGGCGATTGGCCTGAATCTCGCGGCCAATCACCTCTTCAAACAGACTGTCCTTGTCGGGAAAGTGGCGGTAGAAGCTACCGCTGCCCGGCTTCAGCCCGGCGGCCTCCTCCAGATCGCGAATGGCGGTACCGTCATAGCCCTTGCTGGCGAAAAGCTTGAGCCCAGCGTCCAGCAGCCGCTCGCGGGTCTTGCGTCGCCCTCCCCGAAGCGCTGGTTTGATATCTGCAATCTTGTCCGCCATGTGCCCCTCCCGTTGCGAGACCAAAAAGTAAACAAGCGCCCATCAAAATGCAAGGATATCCTTGCGTTTTGCCGCAATAGACTTCCATACAAATAACATTCATTGAAATATCAAATAGATAGAGTTACTAGAGCCGCGAACACCAGTCCCGCCCGGTGGCTGCAGTGCGCCGCGCGGTGGCCGTAATAGCCAGCTTCCGCCGGCGGGCGTAGTATCAATCGGTAACCGTCCGGTGGCGGTAGCCTGAATACGAATAATGACAAACAGGTCGGCACGCAGCACCGACAAGTGAGGACAGCCATGGCACACTCGCAGGCAGAACCGGCGTACGTACACGCCAAAGACAACCGCAAACTCAACCACCTGCCGGGCCGCTACGGCCCGCCGCTGATCGGCGAGACCTTCCGCTTTATCTCCAACCCCTACCAGGTACTGGACGAGCGCTACCGCAACTACGGACCGGTGTCCAAGGCCTCACTCACCTTCCAGCGCATGGTGGTGGCGCTGGGACCGGAGTACATAAAACTACTGACGCTCGACAAGGATCAAATCTTCTCGCCGCGCATGGGTTACGACGGACCGCTGGGCGACTTCTTTGCCGGCGGCCTGCTGATGCGCGATTTCGACGAACACAAGATCCACCGCCGCATCATGCAGTCGGCCTTCAAGAACGAGGCCATGCGCGGCTATGTCAGCGATATGCACGCGGTCATCGACAGCCACACCCGCGACTGGGGCCAGCAGCGCGACTTCCGCTTCTACCCCCATATCAAGGAGCTGTTGCTGGATATCGCCGCCAAGATTTTTCTGGGGCTGGACCTCGACGGTGAGGAAACCCACCGCCTCAACAAGGCTTTTCTGGACATGATGGCCGCCACCGTCGCGCTGATTCGCAAGGACTGGCCCGGCCTGCTCTACCACAAGGGTATGAACGGCCGGCGCGAACTGGAGCACTTCTTTATCGACCTAGTGCCGGGCAGGCGCGAGGGCGACGGCCGCGATATGGCCAGTTTTTTTGCCAAGGAAACCGACGACGACGGTCAGCTGTTCTCTGATCAGGTGGTGGGCGAGCACCTGATCTTCCTGCTACTGGCCGCCCACGACACCACCACCAGCGCACTCACCATGGCCGCCTCTTTTCTGGGCCGCCACCAGAACTGGCAGGACCGCATTCGTGACGAGGTACAGGCGCTGAACAAGGAGCGTATCGACTTCGACGATCTCGGCGACAATCTCGCCAGCACCGAGCTGCTGTTCAAGGAAGTACTGCGCCTGCACCCGCCGGTGCCACAGCTGATGCGGCGCACCGTGCGCGACACCGAACTGGAGGGCTTTCATATTCCGGCGCACACCTTGATTCAGGCCTCGCCGCTGTACACCCATCGCATGGAGCAGTGGTGGAACCAGCCCCATAACTTTGACCCCGACCGCTTCGCGCCGGGTCGCGAGGAACACAAGCAGCACGCCTTCCAGTGGGCACCCTTCGGTGGCGGCGCCCACAAATGCATTGGCCTGCACTTTGCCGGCATGCTGTTCAAATGCGTGCTGGCCGACCTGCTGCCCAGGTACCGCCTGAAGTTTATCGACGGCTACCAGTACCCAGCCAAGGTTCAGCACTTCCCCTTTGCCAAACCGCTGGACGATATGCCGCTGGTGCTGGAAAAACTGTAAGACCTGGCAATGCTGGCGGCCTGCCGCCAGCACGCCCCTTGATGACAAATACATTTTTATAGCTATTGATTATCTAAATTTTTTACGCCTAATAGTAAGCGTTATAAAAACTCCGATAATTTCCGGTTTCAGTTGTCAATCCGGCATTTTTACGCGACGATTGCATTGTTAACCGCTTGACACCAGCCTCAAAGGACAGGCCCTTTGCTGCATTGCGCCGCAATGCCGGAGCAAGCCCTATGCAAGACCTGGTGCAGAAGCTGCACAGAGACCACACCCGACTCGCGCAGGTGCTTTTTCAGCTAGATCAGGATCTGGCTGAGTGCCATCAGTGCGACCACTGCGAACTACACATGCTCGCACGCTTCCGCGACGCCCTCAGCTATATCCAGGAATACCCACTGCACTGGCACCACCCGGTTGAAGAAGCCATTTACGAACGGCTGCTGCAGAAAAACATTCCCGAGTGGCAAATCATTGAGCGCACCCAGCGCCAGCACGAGAGCATGGAAGAAGAAACCCGCAAGCTGATTGATGATTTTCAGACCCTGCTCAACGAGGGTATGGGACCGCCGGCTTCGCTGCTACACGAAACCGCCGAACTGATTGCGCGCCAGCTGGATCACCAGCACCGCGAAAACACCGAAGTATTTCCCCTGATTGAAAAATACCTCAATACCCGCGAGTGGCAGGAAATTGAACTGCGCTGTTACGACGTGCCCCACTGCGCCGCCATTCAACGGCACTACCTGTCGCTGTACCACCACCTCACCCACCACAGCAGCCGCAGCACCGTTTAAACGCGTCGAATCTCGCAGCTTAGCACCGGCGCCACTGTCAGTGCCCGCGACACAAAACAGCTGTCTTTCGCTTTTTGCAACAGGCGCTCAGCGCGCTGCTCATCGGCATCGCTCGCCAGCGTCAATACGCCGTTCAGCTCAAAAGCGGTGAACTCAACCGCACTGCCGACCTTGTCCAGCTGCGCCGTCGCCTCACACTGCAGCTCTTGCCACTCCAGCTTCGACGCCTGGGCAATCGCGCGAAAACTGAGTATAAAACAGTCGGCCAGCGACGCCAGCAATAGCTCTTCCGGCGACCACACATCGCCAGGACCATCGAACTCCCGCGGCGGCGCCACCGCCAGATCGGGTTTGCCTTCGCCACTGGTAGTGACCGATGCAACCGGCGTCGCACGACTGTGAACGTGATAATAGTGGGGAAAAGCCTGCATAACTCCTCCTTGCCTATGAAAAAAAAACAGCCGCACTCCGAAATGGTATTGCCGCTAGGGCAGCAACACCCTGGCACTGCGCACAGGCTCGGTCTTCAGCGCCACCAGCGCGCGGTTGGCCTCAGCCAATGGGTAACTCTCAGTTTCCGGCTCAATGCGGTGCTCCGCCGCCAGGGTCAGAAACTCACGAATATCGCGGCGGGTAACATTCGCCACCGTCTTTAGCGATTTTTCCCGCCACAGCTGCGTGCTGTAATCCAGCTGCTGCAGCAGCGCCTGGTCGGCGGCCTCCTTGCGGATGGCATTGACCACCAGCCGTCCGCCCGGAGCCAGGCGCTCCAAGGCCACCAACAGCGGTC
>JBFHRT010000028.1:0-11240 GCA_041591575.1 Spongiibacteraceae bacterium | reverse complement strand
CTGAACCCGCCGACCTTTGAGCTGTTCCTCAAGAACGACGAGCTCCACGACCCGATGATCAACGAATACCACATTCGTTCCTTCGGCTGGGCCAGCGACGAGCAGGTCAAGAAAATGACTGAGCTGACCTTCGCCGTCAACGACGTACTCAAGGCGCTGTTCCTCGAAGGTGGCATGCTGCTGGTGGACTACAAGCTGGAGTTCGGTGTTGCCGGTGGCCACATCTACCTGGGCGACGAGTTCAGCCCGGACGGCTGCCGCCTATGGGACAAGGACACCCGCGAGAAGCTGGACAAAGACCGCTTCCGCCAGGATCTTGGCGACGTGGTTGAGTCCTACGAGCTGGTGGGTCGCCGTCTGGGCATGAGCTTCGACTGATAGCCCAGGTCAAACCAAGTGGTAGGTGTGAGCAAGACATTGAAGCATAAAGGGCTGTTCGCAGCCCTGCTGTTGCTGCTGTGTCTGGGCCAGTGGGCCCAGAGCGAGCACCTGCACCTGCATGTCGGCGACATTAACGCCGACTGTTACGCCTTTCACCTGTCCGGCGGCAAATCCGCGCCGCCCGTATCCAAACTTCGATTTGATCATCCGCCTGCTCGGCAGCTGCACACGGCCGCCCTCGAGTCGGTGGTGGTACCTGCCGCACCGCGAGTGCTGCGCGAGGCGCGCGCTCCGCCCCGCTTTTCATAGCTGAATATTCCGACAATCCAATCTTGATATGTGTCGACAGACCGGCAGTTGTGCCGGTGGCTGTCTGTGGAGCAATGCTATGAAGAAGTTTACTGCCGCGTTCGCGGTATTGGCCGCTGTGCCTGCGTGGGTTAATGAATCAAAAGCCGAAGATCTCCCCCTGGAGCATGTACTGGTGACCGTACCGGTGCACAAATCCCAGGCCAGCACCGCGTTGCCGGTAACAGTGCTCAGCGGTGACGAGCTGCATAAGAAGGTGGCGTCCAGCATAGGCGAAACGCTGAACGGATCGCCGGGTCTGGCCAGTGCATCATTCGGCCCTGGCGTCGGTCAGCCGGTGATTCGTGGGCAAAGCGGTCCGCGGGTGCAGGTGCTGCAGAATGGCCTGCGCAATTTCGATGCCGCCAGCCTCAGCGCCGACCACTCAGTGGCAGTGGAGCCGATGCTGGCGGACCGCATCGAAGTTCTGCGCGGTCCCGCCACGCTGCTCTATGGTGGTGGCGCCATCGGCGGTGTGGTCAATGTGGTCGATAGCCGCATTCCGTCGCAGCTGCCGGACTCCCTTAGCGCTGCGCTGGAGTTGCGTCACGACAGCGCCAGCGATGGCAATACCTCGGTTTTCAGGGGTGAAGGTGCTGCGGGGGCGGTCGCCTGGCACGTTAGTGGTGTGGACCAACGCTGGAACGACGTCGAGATTCCCGGCCTGGCCTTCAATGACAAGGTGCTGGACGATGTCGATGAGAGCAGCGATGGCTTTATCGCCAACAGTGACGGTGAGCTTCAAACCGGAACCGTGGGTGCCAGCTATCACTTCGCGGGAGGCTATGCCGGCCTGGCGGTAAACCGCCGCGAGCAGGAATACGGCATTCCGCCGGGTGCCCATGAGCACGGTGGTGGTGATGAGCATGGTGATATTCGTATTGATCTGGAACAGACCCGGGTCGATGGCGAACTGGTGCTGGATGCCCCGCTGCCAGCGCTGGAGCAGTTGCGCTGGCGACTGAGTTACAGCGAGTACGAGCATGGCGAGATTGAGCCCTCCGGTGAAGTCGGCACGCTGTTCAGCAACGATGCCTGGACCTCCCGCCTGGAGTTGGTGCACGTGCGTGCCGGCGGTTGGCACGGGGCCATCGGGTTGCAGGCGTCGCAGTCTAGCTTTGCCGCGGTGGGTGAGGAGAGTTTCATTCCAGAGACCGATACCCGCTCGCTGGGCCTGTTCGCACTGGAGGACTATCACGGTGACGGCTGGATATTGGAGACGGGTCTGCGCGTTGACTGGGACAGCATCGACCCGGCCAACAGCGGCCTGCGTAGCCAGAGTTTCACCAGCACCAGTGGCTCATTGGCGCTGATTCTTCCCCTGGGTGAGAACTGGCGTCTGGGTACCGCCCTATCGCAGTCACGCCGGGCGCCGGTCACCGAAGAGCTGTACTCCAATGCCGGCAATGCCGGTGCAGAGCTGGTGGAGCACGGTGCCACCGGCGTCATCGAGGTGGGCGATACGGAGCTGGACCAGGAAGTATCCAACAATCTCGACGTAACCCTGAGCTGGGAATACGGCGTTGCGGAGGGCTTTATTACCGCCTTTTACAATGACTTCCGCGACTATATTTTCCTGGAGGATACCGAGCAGACCAATACCGATGGTGTCGAGATTTTCGCCTACCGCCAGCGCGATGCCCGCTTCAGCGGCGTGGAATTTGAAGCCAATGTACAGCTGACGGGAGATCGCGACAATGGCGTGAGAGTCGCTCTGTTCGGTGATGCCATCGACGGCGAGCTGAAGGGTAGCGACTTGGAGAGCAACAACGTACCGCGGCTGCCGCCCTACCGGCTCGGCATCGGTCTGGGCTATGCCCGCGGCGGCTTCGATGCCGAGTTGCGCACCGTGCACGCCGCCGAGCAGGATGATCCCGGCGCCCACGAAAGCGTCACCGACAGCTACCAGCGTTTCGATGCCAGTGCCAGTTATCGCTGGAGCGCAGGCGCGCTGGAGTACCTGCTGTTCGCCCGCGGCAAAAACCTGGGCGACGAGGACATCCGCAACAGCAGCTCGCTGCTGCGCGATGTGGCACCCGAGCCGGGGCGTTCGCTGGAAGTGGGCCTGCGGCTGCAGTACTAGTACGCCGATTACCGCCTGTAGGAGCGGCTAAAACCGCTGCTACAGGCGAAAGTGCTATTGGATCAAAGCGCTTTTTGTCGGTGCGACTTTAGTCGCACAAAGCTGTGCGGGTAGGGAGCTTGTACGGCTAAAGCCGCACCTACATGGGGGAGGCGGGTAGGCCGGCAGAGGCTGCGACTAGGTTGCCTGCTGTAGGTGCGACTTCAGTCGCACAATGCCGCGCGGGAGGGCCTTGTACGGCTAAAGCCGCTCCTACATGCCGGCTTCGTTCTTAGTTGTCTCCCAACCCCGCCGCTTCCAGCTCGCCGGGCTTGGGGGATTTCCACTTCTTGTTGCTCCACCACCAGGTTTCCGGTTGCTCGCGAATGCTGCGCTCGCAGACGGCGATGTAGCGATCCAGCAATTCGGTGCCGCCTTTCTGATAGGGCGGTTCCGCCAGGATTTCAAAGCGAATGCTGTAATAGCCGCGGCGCAGCCGGCGGTTGTGCATAAAGATCAGCGGCTTGCCGGTGGCCTCGGCGATGCTCTGGGGGCCGTAGTAGAACGGTGCCGGGCGGCCGAAGAAGGGCGCCCAGTAGCGCTTTTCACGGCTGATAGGTGACTGGTCGGCGGCCAGAATCATGGCGCGAAAGCTCTTGCGCAGGCGCAGGATTTCACGAGCGGTGTTTTTTACTGGCACCGGTTTGCCGTAGCGCGAACGCGCCTCGAAAATCAGCTCGTCCATCAGCTTGCTGTGCAGAGGTTTGTACAGCCCGGTCATCGGGCAGGGCAGAAAATTGCCCATGGCCTGGGTCACCCATTCCGGGTTGCACTGGTGGATGGTGAGCAGTACCAGTGACTCCTCCCGCTCCAGGTAGGGCGCCAGCAGTTCCGGGTTCTCGAACACCACCCGCTTTTCCAGTTCGGCCGCCGTCATGGTCAGGCCTTTCATCGCCTCGGCGGCGCTGTCGCAGAACCAGCGGTAAAAGCGCTTTTCCAGGGCGACAAGCTCTGCTGTCGACAGCTCCGGAAATGCTCCCGCCAGATTGCGCCGCACCACTTTGCGGCGGTAGCGCGCGACGTAATAGAGAAGGAAATAGGCGCAGCCGGCCAGCGTGTAGTGGACAAAAAACGGCAGGCGCGACAGGGTCTTGATCAGAAGATGCATGTAACAGCTCGGTCTCAATTTGCGCCTATTGTAATGAACACGGCGCCCGAGCACAGCCCAATTGCACGCCCCAGAACACAGCTTGTGCTCCAGATGCAGGATATTGACAGCATTTTGCCGTTTAATCTGATACCTTTCTTTGCTTCGATCTACAATGTGATTAACTTGGCGGCAGTTACAGCCGGGTTGATTGCGCAGCACACGGATGTGTCGCCACGACCGCAGGCCAGCGCGAGCCCGGGAATGGAAAGCAGAGGCGGGTCTCTGTGCCAGTGTTTCTCAGGCGACGGCAAAAGTGTGACAGGGTACGGGTTTGGCTAAAGTGGCGGTTTGCTTGGCCAGCGGGCAAAGTGTATTTTTCGGCGAGTTTTGGCGGTGTCGCAACTTTTGGCAATAATGGCTTATCAACGGTATTTCCCCTGGCTGACGGGCGCGCTGGTGGTGTTGGCCGCCTGGCTGGCTGCCCAGGCGAGCTGGCAGGTTGCCGCGCTGTTTCGCGAGGTACCGGTGCCGCCCAGTGCCGAGGTGCGCGCTGTCCAGCGCGATGCGGCGGATCCGGGCTACGATGTAAACAATATTCTGTCGGTGCCACTGTTCGGCGTGCGCAGCGCTGAAACCCCCGCCGCCGAAGATATCAAACACAGCCGACTCAAGATTCGCCTGCTGGGGGTGATCGCCGGCGAGCGCGGCGTCGCCATTCTTCATCACGATGGAAAAGAACATACCTACGCCGTGGGCGACCGTCTCGATGTGCGCGAGTCGGTAACCCTGGAGGCGGTACGCGCCGATCATATTGTGATCAATCGCGGTGGCAGCCGCGAAAAGATCGAGCTTGAGCAGGACCGCCAGTCGCGCGCAGCCGGCAAAGGCGTGCGCGTGGTCAATCGCGGTAGTCGTGCCGTCAATCTCAACACCCCGGAAATTCGCAAGCTGGTGGGTGACCCCCGCCAGACCCTGAAGCAGAGTCCACTGCGGCTGATGCGTTTCCTCAATATCAATCCTTACAATCAGGATGGCCGCACCGTCGGCTTTACCGTTGAGCCCGGTCGCGACAAGCGGCTGTTCCCCAAGCTGGGACTGAAGGCTGGCGACGTGGTGATGTCGATCAATAATCAACCGCTGGGTGATGTGGCTGTCGGCGATCTGCTAAAATCCCTCGATAGCAACAACACTTTCGAACTGGTCGTGCTGCGCAACGGCGTACCCGAAACAATAAGACTAAATTTATGAAAAACTGTGTTGCTCGTCTGAGCCTTGCCCTATCTCTCAGTGTTTCGCTGTTGCTGCCGATTGGCGCCAGTGCCGAAGACGGCTTCGCGCTGGATATGCGCGGTGCCGATATTCGCGAATTCATCAACACGGTGGGCAAGCTCACCGGCAAGACCATCATCGTCGATGATCGCGTCAAGGGCCAGGTCAACATCCAGAGTCACCGCGAGCTCGAGCCCGACGAGCTGTATGAGGTGTTTTTGTTGCAACTCGGCGTCAGCGGCTTCGCCGTGGTCGACATGGGCGGCGGCATTCTCAAGGTCATTCCCAACCAGGCGGCCAAGATCGAAGGCATCGAGGTGCAGACCGATGGCACCCGCCCGCAGCAGAGCGAAGCCATCATCACCCGCATCGTGCAGGTGAGTAACGTTGATGTCGACAAGCTGGTGCCGTCGCTGCGCCCGCTGGTGGACAACCGCACCGGCGTAATCACCCCCTACAGCGCCTCCAATGTCATATTGATCACCGACCGCGAATCCAACGTGCGCCGCCTGCTGTCCATCATCCAGCAGGTGGACCGCTCCGATTCCCAGTCCATGGAAACCATTGAGTTGAAGAACGCCTCAGCGCGCGAGCTGGAGGGTATTCTCACCAAGCTGATCAACGAACAGGCCAAGGAGCAGGGGCGGCCCAAGCCGCTGGTGTCGGCAGACCTGCGCACCAACACCATCATCCTCTACGGCAACAACAATGAGCGCGCCTTCCTGCGCAAACTGATACGCGAACTGGACAACGAAGTCGTTACCAGCGCCAATATCCGCGTGGTCTACCTGCGCTACGCCAAGGCCAAGGAAATGACCTCGGTGCTCAAGAGTGTCGGCGAGGCCATGCTCAAAGAAGAGCAGGAGCAGAGCGGCGGCGCCGCCAAGTCCAAGAGCAATATCAATATCGAGGCCCACGAGCAGACCAATGCCGTGGTGCTGTCGGGCAGCCCCCATATCATCCGTAACCTCGAAGACGTGATCCGCGATCTGGATATCCGTCGTGCCCAGGTGCTGGTGGAAGCCATCATCATCGAGTTGTCTGACATCCGCTCCAAAGAGCTGGGCGTGCAGTGGCTGTTCCGTGGCGACCAGAATGGCACCACCCCGGTGGGCGGCATCGGCTTCAACAACACTCCGGCCAATATCTTCAGCGTCGGCGGTGCCATCGCCGATGGTGGCGACACTGCCGCCACCCTGCTTGGTGGCCTGGAGAGCGTCGCCATCGGTGTCGGCAAGGTCAGCAAGGGTTTCAGTTTCGGCGCACTGCTGACGGCGCTGGGTTCCGACTCCGAGTCCAACATCCTGTCCACCCCCAGCCTGCTTACCCTGGATAATGAGGAGGCCTCGATTCTGGTGGGACAGGAGGTGCCGGTGATTACCGGCGCCACCGTCGGTTCCGACAATACCAATCCCTTCCAGACCATCAGCCGTCAGGAAGTGGGCATCAAGCTGACGGTGACCCCGCAGATCAACGAGGGCAACGCAGTACAGCTCACCCTGGAGCAGGAGGTGTCCTCGCTGACCGGGCTGGAGGCCTCGGATATCATCACCAACAAGCGCACCATCAAGACTTCGGTGCTGGTCAACGACGGCGCCACCATCGTGCTGGGCGGCCTGATCGACGACGACATCCAGGAAACCTCCAAGAAGGTACCGGTGCTGGGCGATATGCCAATTATCGGCCACCTGTTCCGCGCCGATCTCACCCAGAAGGTGAAGCGCAATCTGTTGGTGTTTATCCGTCCCACCATCGTGCGCGACCAGGACACCATGAACAGCCTGTCCAGCGAAAAGTACAACTATATTCGCGCCCAGCAGGCCATTTTGCACCGCGACGGCATCAACCTGTTCCCCGAAGCGGAAGCGCCGGTGCTGCCTGCCTGGACCGGGCTGGAGGCATCGCCGCCGGGGATGCTGCCGCCCGAACCTGTGCGAGAGATAGAGACTCCACCCAGCGGCCGTGAGTGAGGCGACCATGCTGTCCTACGCTTACGCGCGAAAGAACCAGGTGCTCGTCACCGACAGTGAGGGCGAGCCGGTGCAGCTGCTGTGCAGCGGCGACACACCGCCGGAGGCACTGGCCGAGCTGCGCCGCCACTTCGGCCGTCCGCTGCAGATCAGCCGCCGCGATGCCGAGGAGCTGAGCGAGCAGATCAACGCTGCCTACCAGCAGCAGACCGGTGCCATGGAGGCCATCGGCGACATCTCCAACGAGGTTGACCTGGACCGGCTGGCGGAGGAAATTCCCCAGTCCCAGGATCTGCTGGAATCCCAGGACGACGCGCCGGTCATCCGCCTGATCAACGCCCTGTTTGCCGAGGCGCTTAAGCTGGGCGCCTCCGACGTACATATCGAAACCTACGAACACAGCATGTCGGTGCGGCTGCGGGTGGACGGTATCCTGCAGGAAGTGCTGAGCCCCAGCCGGCGCTTGGCGCCGCTGCTGGTGTCGCGCATCAAGGTCATGGCCAAGCTCGATATCGCCGAGAAGCGCGTGCCCCAGGACGGCCGCGTGTCGCTGCGCATTGCCGGGCGCGCGGTGGACGTGCGTATCTCCACCATTCCCTCCAGCTACGGCGAGCGAGTGGTGATGCGTCTGCTGGACAAGCAGGCGGCGCGTATCGACCTGGCCCACCTGGGCATGCCCGCCGGTACGCTGGAGAAATTTACCCAGCTGCTGCACCAGCCCAACGGCATTCTGCTGGTCACCGGCCCCACCGGCTCCGGTAAGACCACTACCCTGTACGCCGGCCTGACCCTGCTCAACGATCGCGTGCGCAACATCCTCACGGTGGAAGACCCCATCGAATACGCCATCGAGGGCATCGGCCAGACCCAGGTCAACGCCAAGGTGGGCATGACCTTTGCCCGCGGCCTGCGCGCCATCCTGCGCCAGGACCCCGACGTGGTGATGGTGGGCGAGATCCGCGACGCCGAGACCGCCGAGATTGCGGTGCAGGCCAGCCTCACCGGTCACCTGGTGCTGTCCACCCTGCACACCAACAATGCCATCGGCGCCGTCACCCGCCTGGTGGATATCGGCGTCGAACCCTATCTGATTGCCTCCAGTCTCAAGGGCATCCTCGCCCAGCGCCTGGTGCGCAAGCTGTGCTCGGCCTGTCGCGAGCCCTTCCAGCTGGACGAAACCGAGGCGCGGCTGCTGGGCGATGCCAGCAAAGTCGGCCACACCGCCTATCACGCCAAGGGCTGCGACGAGTGTATGCAGAGCGGCTTCCGCGGCCGTCTGGGCATCTATGAACTGCTGGTGATCGACCGCACCATCAGCGACCTGATTCACAACAACGCCGGTGAGCAGGCCATCGAGCGCGCGGCGAAAGGCATGAACAGCCTGCTCAGCGAAGGACGGCGGCTGGTGCTGGAGGGATCCACCAGTCTCGACGAGGTCCTGCGCAGCGTTCGCGAGGACATCTCCGATGCCGGCGTATGAATACCAGGCGCTGGATGCCGGCGGCAGCAAATGCAAGGGCATTTTAGAGGCCGACTCCGAGCGCCAGGCGCGGCAGCAGCTGCGCGAGCGCGAGCTGATACCGGTAGAAGTCAGCCCCACCCGCAAAAAAGAAAAGGGCGCCGCCCGCGCGCGCTTCTGGCAGCGCATCAGCATTGCCGAACTGTCGCTGTTCACCCGCCACCTGGCCACCCTGATCCAATCCGGTATACCGGTGGAGGAGGCGCTGCACGCCACCGCCAAGCAGACCCGCAAGCCGCGGCTGCAGGCGGTGGTCATGAGCCTGCGCAGCCGGGTGCTGGAGGGCCACACCCTGGCCGACGGCCTCGCCGAGTTCCCCGGCGTGTTCAACCCGGTGTACTGCGCGCTGGTCAAATCCGGTGAAAAATCCGGCGACCTGGCCGAGGTGCTCAACCAGCTGGCGGAGTACACCGAAGAGAGCCAGAAGCTGCGGGGTACCGTGCTGCAGGCGCTGATCTACCCGCTGGTGCTCACCGTGGTGGCCATCGGCGTTATTGGCGTGCTGATGGCCTATGTGGTGCCCAAGGTGGTGGCCCAGTTCGACCACTACGGCCAGGCGCTGCCGCTGCTGACGCGGGTGCTGATCGTCATCAGCGATGCCACCGTGGCCTACTGGCCCTATCTATTCCTGTTGCTGGCGGCGCTGTTTGGCGGCGCGCGCTGGTGGCTGCACGACGAGACGAGGCGCCGGCGCTGGCACCGTTTTTCGCTGCGCCTGCCGGTGCTGGGCGCGCTGCTGCAGGAGCTGGACAGCGCGCGCATGCTGCGCACCCTGGGCATTCTGGTGGCCAGTGGTGTGTCGCTGGTTGAGGCAATTCAGGTGGCCAGAGACACTCTGTCCAATCTGCACCTGCAGTCAGGCATGGACCAGGTCAGCAAAGACGTGCGCGAGGGCAAGAGTTTCAGTTTTTCGCTGCAACAGGTTGGACAACTGCCGCCAATGGCGGTCTATATGATATCCAGCGGTGAGCAGAGCGGGGAGCTGGAGGCGATGATCAAGCGCGCCGCCAGTAACCTGGAGCGCGAGCTCGCTAGCCGGGTGCAGATCTTCACCAGCTTGTTTGAGCCGCTGCTGATCATCGTGCTGGGGCTGGTGGTGCTGGCCATCGTGCTGGCGATATTGCTGCCGATACTGCAGCTCAACAACCTGACACAATTCTGACAGTGCCGCTCTCGGGAGCGGCGGTCGCGAAGGAGGCAAGCAATTGGTTACACGTGTAAATCAGGCCCGTCAGTCGGGTTTTACCCTGCTGGAAATCATGGTGGTCATCGTCATCCTTGGCCTGCTGGTGGCCATCGTTGCACCCAATGTGCTGGAGAGCCAGGACAAGGCCATGGTGGAAAAGGCGCGCGCTGATATCTCCGTGCTGGAGCAGGCGCTGGATATGTATAAGCTGGACAACTATGTCTATCCCAGCACCGATCAGGGGCTGGAAGCCCTGGTGAACAAGCCCGATACCTCGCCGGAGCCGAAGAACTACCGCAAGAACGGTTATATCAAGCGCCTGCCGGAAGACCCCTGGGGCAACCCCTACCAGTACATCCAGCCCGGCGAGCACGGTCCCTATGACCTCTACTCCACCGGTGCCGATGGCGAAGAGGGCGGCGAAGAGCTGGCCAGTGACATCGGTAACTGGTAAGCGCCCGGCAACGCCGTGTCAGCACCGCGCCGCCGGCTTCTCGCTGCTGGAGCTGATGGTGGTGATCGTGATCATCGGCCTGCTCAGCGGCATTGCCGTACTGAGCCTGCCCGGCGGTGACGACGACAGCGAGCTGCAGGACTTCGGTGAAAAGACCCTGGCCTACCTGCGCCTGGCCGCCGACGAGGCGGTGCTCACTGGCCGCACCATCGGCCTGCGCTGGGAAGTGGGGCAGGGCGTGTTTATGGCGCGCAGCGCCGATGGCTGGGAGCCGCTGAGCGAGGGCCGTCTGTCACGGCCACTGCCAATTCCCGAGGCCATCCACCTGTCACTGCAGGTGCAGGGTTCGGTGGTCGAGCTGGGCAGCGCCCAGACGCCGCAGCTGTTTTTTCTCAACGACGGCCAGGTCTCGGCCTTTGACCTGTTGCTGCAGGACGGTCGCGGCGGCGAGCTTGAGCTGAATGAAAGCCTGAGCTTCGACGTGGAGGAGCCGTGATGCGCAGGCAGCGCGGTTTCACCCTGCTGGAAATCCTGGTGGCGCTGGCCATTTTCGCCACCGCTGCGGTGGCGCTGGTCAAGGGCATTACCGCCAGCGCCCAGAGCCTGGAGCAGCTGGAGCTGCGCCAGTTTGCCGGTATGGTGGCACACAACCGCATGGTTGAAACGCAGCTGGCGGTACTCGAACCCAATGATCAGGGCAGTGATGAAATGGGCGGGCGCCTATTTCGCTGGGAGCGCTCGCTCAGCAAGACCGATACCCCGCAGATCAAGCGCGTCGAGGTGCGGGTGTGGCTGGACGGCCAGGACGACACCCTGGCCAGTCTGATCGGTTTCGTGGGGGGCTGAGCGTGATGCCACAGCGCGGATTTACCCTGGTGGAGCTGCTGATTGCCATCGCCAT
>JBFHRT010000027.1:0-11514 GCA_041591575.1 Spongiibacteraceae bacterium | reverse complement strand
GCCCCATTCACGTGAAAGCGAAATCATGACTGTGACGCCAGAAACAACGGTGCCAGAAGCCATGGAGTCCAAAAAAATGGAACTAGAGCAACTTCAGCGCATCATCGAGGGAGCCCTGCTGGCCGCCGACAAGGCGTTGACGCCGCAGCAGCTGGCCGAGCTGTTTGACGAGTCTGAGCGCCCGGAAACCGCCCAGATCCGCGAAGCGCTGGAGGCGATCGAGGCTGCCTGTGCAGGGCGCGGTTTCGAGCTCAAGCAGGTCGCCAGCGGTTACCGCTTCCAGGTAGTGCAGGACGTTGCTCCCTGGGTGGGCCGGCTGTGGGAGGAAAAGCCGCAGCGTTATTCTCGCGCCATGCTGGAGACTCTGGCACTGATTGCCTACCGCCAGCCGATCACCCGTGGCGATATCGAGGAAATTCGCGGCGTGGCGGTCAGCTCCCATATCATCAAGACCCTGAGTGAGCGGGAGTGGATTCGGGTAGTGGGCCATAAAGACGTGCCCGGGCGCCCGGCGATGTACGCCACTACCCGCAAATTTCTCGACTATTTCAATCTGCGCAACCTTGATGAGTTGCCGACACTGGCCGATATCAAGGACCTCGATAGCCTCACCGGTGAACTGGCGTTCAGCGAGGGTGAGGCGGCTACCGAGGTCGCGGCAATGCCGGGATCCGGCGCCGACGCTGAAGCCAGCGCCGCTGAGGAAAGCGCAGCCGCATCCGTGACTGGCGCCGAAGCGCCGGATGCACCGGCTACAGGGGAGCCGGATTCCCAGGAGCCGCAGCAGCTGGAGCCAGAGCACACAGACCTGGCGGCGCTTGAGTCAGATGCCGCTGAAGCAGAAAGCCCCGAACCCGCGTGTCAAAATGGGGGCGACGATGACGACGAAGATGTTGACGAAGGCGCCCCTGAGGATGATAAGGCGCCGCAGCCACAGTCTGAGGCCGCCATTGAAGCCGATATAGACGTCATTGCAGAAACCCTTACTGACACCGACGCTGACACTGAAATACAATCCGACGCCGATCCGGTGCTCGCCAGCTAAGCCACTATATGCCCACTACTGACGAAAAATTACAAAAGGTGCTCGCCCGCGCCGGAAAAGGCTCGCGCCGTGAAATGGAGCGCGCCATTGCTGATGGCCGCGTCAAGGTTGACGGCAAAACCGCCCAGCTGGGGGACCGTATCACCGCTGATGCGAAAGTGACGCTGGACGGAAGACCCGTCAAGCTCGCCGAAGCGGAGTCTGCCCGTGGTCGCGTGCTGCTCTACCACAAGCCCGAGGGCGAGATTTGCAGCCGCCATGACCCAGAGGGGCGGCGCTCGGTGTTCGATCGCCTGCCGCGCCTGCAATCTGGCCGCTGGATCTCGGTGGGGCGCCTGGACTACAACACCAGCGGTCTGCTGCTGTTTACCACCGACGGCGAACTCGCCAACAAACTGATGCACCCGTCTACGGTGATCGAGCGCGAGTACATGTGCCGGGTGATGGGCGATGTCAAAGAAGAGATGCTGCAGCGGCTGATCGACGGTGTATTGCTGGAAGATGGTGTCGCCCGCTTCAGCGATATCGTCGACGGTGGCGGCGAGGGCATCAACAAGTGGTTCTATGTGGTGATCATGGAGGGGCGCAACCGCGAGGTGCGCCGGCTATGGGAATCCCAGGGGTTGCAGGTCAACCGCTTGAAGCGGGTGCGCTACGGCAATGTCTTCATCCCCTCCAAGGTCAAGCAGGGGCAGTGGACTGAACTGCCCGCCAACGAAGTGGAAGACGTCTACCGCATGGCCGGCCTGGAGCCGCCGGCAGCGCCTGCGGCGCCGACACCGGATCGGCGGCGGCGTAAGCACAATTAGAACAATACTGGAGGTGCGGCTTTAGTCGCGCAGCCAGCCTGCCTGGCGGTGATTTTCGGGAGGCTGTGACTTTAGCGCCATATTGTGCAGCTAAAGCCGCAGCTACGTGCTTCCTCAAACCCCACCCTGACGGTAAAGCTCCATAAAAAAACCCGCCTTGCGGCGGGTTTTGCTATCGCCGGCTATGGCCGGCAGTTGCTCAGTGGTATATCTGTTTCTGTAGCGCTGCAATATCGCTGAAGCCGGCCCAATGGTCGTTGCGACCTTCACGCCAGCCAGTCAGCCACTCCTGTCTGAGGTTGTCTTGCTGATGGGGGCATGAATCCTTGTTACGACCAGTAAATCCTGCTTGGTAGCCTTTCTGATAGGCCCGATCGGCCATATCGCGCTTTTGTCGTCTCATAGGTGGTGACTCTCCATCTTCTTTTGGATAAGGCGAGGAGCGCAGGGCGCCACCATGACAGTGTCTGCATGTGCCGCAACCGAGGAGAGCTGCTAAAATGGCGCCCCGCGAATCTGTGATGTAAGCAAATTTTTCCCGCGGTGACGAAGACGAATTGCTTATATGCCTGTGCTTGTTTAGGCGTTCAGAATATAAGCCACGGGCGGCGGGGGCTGTAGCGCCACGCGCAGTCATCAATCTGTAAAACTTTTCTGCGAGCGCACAAAAAATGAACAGCCACCTTCCCCTGTTCGCCAGCTGCCCCAAAGGGCTTGAGGGCCTCTTGGCCGAAGAGGCCAGACAGCTTGGCGCCACCGTGGAGCGCGAAACGGTGGGTGGGGTGTTCTTGCAGGCCAGCCAAGCCACCGCCTATACCCTGTGCCTGTGGTCGCGCCTGGCCAACCGTATTCTGCTCATTCTGAGTCATTTCGACGTGGCCGACGCCGACGCCCTGTACGCCGACGTGCGCGCCATCGACTGGGACGAGCACCTGGCCGCCGACGGCAGCTTTGCGGTGGATTTCAGCGGCACTGGCAGCGGCATCCGCAACACGCATTTCGGTGCCCTGCGCTGCAAGGACGCGGTGGTGGATTATTTTCAGGAGCGCTGCGGTCAGCGCCCGTCCATCAACAAGGTAGCGCCGCAACTGCGCCTCAATGTGCGCCTGCGCAAGGGCGCGGCCACCGTTGCCATCGACCTGTCCGGTGACAGTCTGCACCGGCGCGGCTACCGCAGCGAGGGGGCGCTGGCGCCACTGAAGGAAAACCTGGCGGCGGCGCTGCTGCTGCGGGCCGACTGGCCCGGTATGGCTGCTCGCGGTGGCGCGCTGATCGACCCGATGTGCGGTTCCGGCACGCTGCTGATTGAGGGCGCGCTGATGGCCATGGATATTGCCCCCGGCCTGCTGCGCCGGCGCTGGGGCTTCAGCGGCTGGCTGGGCCATGTGCCGGTGCTGTGGAAGCAGCTGCTGGAAGATGCCCGCAACCGCCGCGAACGGGCGATGACCCGTGAATGGCCGGAGCTGCGCGGCTACGACGCCAGCGGCAAGGTCATCGCCCAGGCTGAGAACAATATCGAGCGCGCCGGGCTGCGCGGCAAAGTGCGCGTTGCGCGCAAGGAGCTGTCCGAATTTGCCCGCCCCACCCATCGCGAGCTCAGCACCGGCCTGGTCATCACCAACCCACCCTACGGCGAACGCCTCGGCGACGAGGCCTCGCTGGTGCATCTGTATCGGCATCTGGGCAATTGCCTGCGCCGCGACTTCGTCGGCTGGCAGGCCGCATTGATCACCGGCAACCCGGATCTGGGCAAGCGCATGGGTCTGCGCAGCCACCGGCAGTACCAGTTCTACAACGGCACCATTCCCTCGAAGCTGCTGCTGATCGACGTGCAGCCCGCCGCCTTTGTCGGCGCGGCGGCGGACGCGGACTCGCCTGCCGCCAGGGCCTCCGTGGACGAAGCAGCGTTGAGCAAGGGCGCGCAGATGTTTGCCAATCGCCTGCGCAAGAACCTGAAGCGCCTGGAGAAATGGGCCAAAAAGCACGATGTACAGTGCTACCGCCTGTACGACGCCGACATGCCCGAGTACGCGGTGGCTATCGACCGCTATGGCGACTACTGTCATATCGCCGAGTACGCGCCGCCGGCAAGCATTGAGGAAGAGGCAGCCAAGCGCCGGCTGCGCGACGTGTTGGAGGCGGTGCAGGTGGTGCTCGAGGTTCCGCCAGAGCGCATCGCCATCAAGGAGCGCCGCCGGCAGAAGGGGCGCGAGCAGTACCGCCGCCAGGATCAGCGCAGCCAGCTGTTCGAGGTCAGGGAAGGGCAGGCGCGAGTGCTGGTCAATCTGTTCGATTACCTCGATACCGGCCTGTTTCTGGATCACCGCCCGGTGCGGTTAAAGATCGCCGAGTTGGCGCGGGGCAAGCGTTTTCTCAATCTGTTTTGCTATACCGGCGTGGCCTCAGTGCAGGCCGGTGTCGGCGGCGCCCGCTATACCACCAGTGTCGATATGTCGCGCACCTACCTGGACTGGGCACGACAAAATCTGGCGCTCAACGGCCTCAGCGAATCGCGCCATCACACGGTACAGGCCGACTGCCTGCAGTGGCTGGGCGACTGCGATCAGCAGTACGACCTGATCCTGCTGGATCCGCCGACCTTTTCCAACTCCAAGCGCATGCGCGACGTGCTGGATATTCAGCGCGATCACCCGCAGCTGGTACGAGCCGCCATGCGCTGCCTCAGCCCTGACGGCCTGCTGATTTTTTCCAACAACAAGCTCGGTTTCAAGCTGGATGAAGCCCTGGAAGCGAGCTATACCATAGAAGACAAGAGCCGCTGGTCGCTGGACGAAGACTTCGCGAGGCGCAGCAAGCCCATTCACGGCTGCTGGTTTATCCGCCACCGCTAAGGTGGCGGGGCGCGGCTCGCCACCGGCCCGGCGCCGCCGGGCCGCGCAAGTTGCGTGGAGCCATGAGCGAAGAAGCAGGGCACCTGCGAGTACTGTCGTATAACGTCCACAAGGGCTTTGACCACGTCAACACCCGCTTTCTGCTTGACGAGATTCGCCACCACATCCGCCTGGTCAATGCCGATTTGGTGTTCCTGCAGGAAGTGGTAGGGGAGAACGTCAACCACCTGCGCAGCGTCGACAACTGGGTGCCTGAAACCCAGTTCGAATACCTCGCCGATTCCGTGTGGGCGCATTACGCCTATGGCAAGAATGCCATCTACAGCCACGGCCATCACGGCAATGCCATTCTTAGCAAGCTACCCTTTCGTCGCTACGACAATATTGATGTGTCGGTGTTTTCAAAATCGCAGCGCGGCCTGCTGTTCGGGCTGATCGAGCCCGGCATCCATGTGGTGTGCGTGCACATGGGTTTGTTTGGCTTTGAGCGCCGGGCACAGATCAAACGCCTGGTGGACGAGATTTCCGAGCGTGTGCCCGGCAACGAGCCGCTGTTAATCGCCGGCGACTTCAATGACTGGACCGCACATTGGCACCGCGCGCTGAGTAGCCAGCTCGATGTTCGCGAGGCCTACCACACCGTACATGGCCGCCTGCCGCGCACCTTTCCCGCGGTGGCGCCATTGCTGACCATGGATCGCATTTACTGTCGCGGCTTTGACCTGTTGTACGCCGACTGCCTCAACGGCAAGCCCTGGAATACCCTGTCGGATCACTGTGCGCTCTACGCGGACTTTCAGCTGGCGGCCTGAAGGTGCGAAATTGGCTATAGTTTTTTAATTGCATAGGAGGCGCAAATAGCACAGGGAGGTGCAGAAATGAGAATTAGTGCTTTCAGGCTCTATCACTCATTGGCCCGCAGCCTGTTTTGCTTTGCCCTTGGGGGGCTCACTGGCATGGTGCGGGGCCAAGGCCTCGCCGCCGATGCCAGCAACAGCATGAGCGGCTTCAGCCGGCCAAGTCGCAGCGTGCTGCTCAATTGTTATGTTCCCAACCAGTACCTGTGCTATCCCGTCGATGCGCTGTCGGTGCTCAGCGAATATTCGCATGGAGGGCATCCCGCCGATGCCGCACTGAATGCGCAGCAGCGCTTCGACATTGTCGTCAGCGGCACGTTTTTCGATCACCGCACACGCAAACCGCTGGGCTCGATTGTTCGCGGCGGTCGCATGGACGTTATGGGGGTGCCCAAAACGGCGCGGCGCGGTGCAGTGGCCGTGCTGCAGGATGGCACTGTGCTGCTAGGCGAGTCTGCGGGCGTCAGCCTTGCAGACATCCAACGGCGCTTCAGTCAGCCGCGCAACACCGTGGTCAATTACGTCGGCGGTGGTGCTTTATTGGTTCACGGTGGGCGGCCGGTCAGTTCGCAGCATTTGGCGGTAGTGGAGCGCTTCGACCAGCGCGGCAGCGGCTTGGGAGCTACCCAGTTTCGCAATACCGACCACGTGGTGCTTGGTGTGGCCAGAGGGCAGCTGTACGCCATTGTCGCTATCGCCAAGAGTGGCGCACAGATTCAGCGTGACCTGGTGGCGATGGGCTTCGACAGTGCCGTCAAGTTTGACGGGGGCAGTGGATGTTACAGCAGCTTGCCAGGCTATCAGTGCAAGGCCACCAACCCCAGCGGTTTTGGTGTCCGTGTGCGACGTTAAGAGGAGGGGGGGATGATTAGACAAACAGTTACCGCGCTATTACTGGGTGGCTTGATGGCACAGGCGCAGGCGTATTGGGTTACTTGTGTGAACGAGTATTCGAGATTGCCGGAAAGTGTGCAGCTGAAGGGCGTCAACAGTATTGAAGAGGCGCGCAATTATATAAGCAACAATCCGCTGTTCGGTGACTATCACGGCCCCAGCTGTCGCGACGGCGCGGCCGTCGAACCGGAAACAGACCGACCTGGAAAAGACTACAGCAATTTCCAGCTGCCCAGTGCCGATGCATCTTTGTGTCGCGCCGAGTGCCAGCGCGATAACCGCTGCAAATCCTGGACTTACGTGCGGCCGTCGACCATTCAGGGGCCGCAACCACGCTGCTGGCTAAAAGACGGGAAGCCCGGTCAGCAAGACGCCAGCTGCTGCGTTTCTGGTGTGAAGTAGCGGGTGACGACCCTTAATGTGCTGAAGCTGAGGCGGGCGTAGCTAAGCTCGCGCGACCGGCGAGTAGATCGCGGATAAACCTGGCTGTGTCGGCAAGCAATGTAGACGGGGGCAGCCAGGGGGAGCTCGGCTCCCGCTGCGCGGGAGCCGAGAGCTGTCAGACGACGGTGACGTTGGCAGCCTGCGGACCTTTTTTACCGTCCTGAACTTCAAATTCGACGGTCTGGCCCTCGGCCAGGCTCTTGAAGCCCTCCGACTGAATGGCGCTGAAGTGAACAAACACGTCAGGGCCGGAATCCTGCTCAATAAAGCCGAAGCCTTTGCTGTCGTTAAACCATTTGACGCGGCCGGTGCTCTTAGACATGGCAATCTTTCCTCGTACGGTCATCCGATCATGGTGCCTTGCGGCGTTTTAGCTAAAGAAAGGCAGGTGCTTATGCAAAACAGTACGAGGAACTACTTGTGCGGGTTGCGCTTACTCGTGTTGCTCTTACATAGAACCATGCTGCTTTTTTAGCCAGCACAATCATATATACCGCGACTCCCAAAAATTTGGAAGCCCTGTTGTTTAAATCTCTGTGAATTGTGGCGGCGAGGAGAAACGGCACACCGGCGCTTGCGTTGAGACTTTGCCAAAAAAAGTGCGGTCTCAGCGCGAGCGGCGCGGCGGTAATCCGGTGTGCTGGGTCAGCAGGCGTTTGCCCTTGGGCTTGTTGCGCGCTTTGGTTTTGGCGCGAGCGATGGGCTGACTAATTGCCTTGGCGTTTTTATTGTTGGCAGCAGCTTTGCCGTTGCCGCGCGCGGGCTGCCAGCCGGCGGGCTGGCGCGGCGGCACCAAGTGTTTTTTGCCGAAACCGATCAAGTCTTTGCGCCCCATGTCTTGCAGTGCATCGCGCAGCATCGGCCAGTTGTCGGGATCGTGGTAGCGCAGAAAGGCCTTGTGCAGGCGGCGCTGCTTGAGTCCTTTGGCGGTAAACACCGCTTCCGATTTGCGCGTGACTTTCTTCAGCGGGTTTTTGCCCGAGTAGTACATCGCGGTGGCGTTAGCCATGGGAGAGGGGTAGAACGCCTGCACCTGGTCAGCGCGAAAGCCGTTGCGCTTGAGCCACAGCGCCAGGTTCATCATATCTTCGTCGCGGGTGCCCGGGTGGGCGGCGATGAAGTAGGGGATAAGGAACTGCTCTTTGCCGGCCTGTTTGGAAAACTTGTCGAACATGGCCTTGAAGCGATCGTAAGTTCCGACGCCCGGCTTCATCATTTTGCCCAGCGGCCCGTCCTCGGTATGTTCCGGGGCGATCTTCAGGTAGCCACCGACGTGGTGGGTGACCAGCTCGCGCACGTACTCCGGCGTTTCCACCGCCAGGTCGTAGCGCAGGCCGGAGGCAATCAGCACTTTTTTGATGCCCGGCAGTTCGCGCACATCGCGGTAGAGGTCCACCAGCGGCATCTGATCGGTATCCAGGTTCTTGCAGATGCCGGGGTACACGCAGGACAGACGCCGGCAGTTGGCCTCGATGGTTTTGCTCTTGCAGTTGAGTCGCCACATATTGGCGGTGGGCCCGCCCAGGTCTGAGACCACACCGGTGAAGCCCGGGGTCTGGTCGCGAATGGCCTCCACTTCACGCACGATGGAGTCGTGACTGCGGCTCTGGATGATGCGGCCCTCGTGCTCGGTAATGGAGCAGAAGGTGCAGCCGCCAAAACAGCCGCGCATGATGTTCACCGAGAAGCGGATCATCTCATAGGCGGGGATGCGGGCGTCGCCGTAGGCCGGGTGCGGCTTGCGCTGGTAGGGCAGCTCAAACACCCAGTCCAGTTCCTCGGTGCTCAGCGGAATGGGGGGCGGATTCAGCCATACGTCGCGATCACCGTGGCGCTGCACCAGTGCGCGGGCATTGCCGGGGTTGGTTTCCAGGTGCAGTACCCGCGCCGCGTGGGCGTAACTGACCGGGTCCGACTTCACCGTGTCGTAGTCCGGCAACCGAATCACCGTGTGCTCGTTGTCGGTACCGCGCTTACGCGCGGTGAGCGGGTCGATAATGGTGACCGTCTGCACTTCTTCAGCGGCGGCCGTGGCCGGCGACTCGTTTTTCTTGCAGCTGTCGTCGGCACTGGTGTCGATATAGGGGTTCACCCGCGGCTCCACCGGCCCGGGGGTGTCCACCGTGGAGGAGTCGATCACGGTCCAGCCCGCCGGCACGCCCTTGCGCACAAAGGCGGTGCCGCGCAGCTCGCGGATGGCGTCTACCGGTGTGCCATCGGCCAGGGCGTGGGCGATATCGACAATGGCGCGCTCGGCGTTGCCGTATACCAGTAAGTCGGCGCGCGAGTCCAGCAACACGGAGCGGCGCACTTTGTCGCTCCAGTAATCGTAGTGGGCGATGCGACGCAGGCTGGCCTCGATGGAACCGATCACGATGGGCACGCCTTTGTAGGCTTCCCGGCAGCGCTGGGAGTAGACCACCACGGCGCGGTCAGGGCGCTTGCCGCCCTCGTTGCCGGGGGTGTAAGCGTCGTCGTGGCGCAGCCGCCGGTCGGCGGTGTAGCGGTTGATCATCGAGTCCATGTTGCCGGCGGCGACGCCGAAAAACAGGTTGGGCTCCCCGAGTTCCTTGAAAGCTTCGGCCGATTGCCAGTCGGGCTGGGCGATAATACCGACGCGAAAGCCCTGGGCCTCGAGCACGCGGCCGATTACGGCCATGCCAAAACTGGGGTGGTCGACGTAGGCATCGCCAGTGACGATGATGATGTCGCAGCTATCCCAACCCAGAGCGTCCATCTCCGCGCGAGACATCGGCAGGTAGGGTGCGGGGCCAAAGCATTCGGCCCAGTATTTGCGGTAGGCGAAGAGGGGTTTGGGCTGTGACATGGTGGTGGGCTGGGCTAGGCGGCGTGAACGCGCCATTATACAGTAACCAGGCGCGCTTGAAGAGCGATTCCAGTCGCGCTTCGGACACTGCGGCGGCAAGCTGTGAGATAACTGCGAAAACCGCTGGTAAGTGCTTGAAAATGCAATACTATCCCGGCTTAATAGCGGCAGAATAATTTATTGGCAGGAGCCCCGCGCATGGAGTGGTTAGACAATAATATCGACTACTGGCACTGGCTGGTGCTGGGCCTGCTGCTGGCAGCGGGTGAAATCTTCGTGCCGGGCTTTGTACTGCTGTGGTTCGGCGTCGGCGCCATTGTCGTCGGTCTGATCAGCTACGCGGTCGATCTGTCGTTCACCGTGCAGCTGCTGATCTGGATCGGCCTGTCGGTCAGCGACCTGCTGGTATGGCTCAAGTTTGTGCAGCCGCGGCTACGCGACAAGAGTTTTTCCGGCATGTCGCGGGAGGCCATGCTGGGGCAGGAGGGCATGGTCATTGCCATGAATGTGGGCGAGCGCGGCCGGCTGCGCTTCCCCATGCCCATTCTCGGCAGCGACGAGTGGCCCTTTATCTGCGACGATGATGTGCGCTCCGGCGAGCGGGTGCGCGTGATCGATGTGTCCGGCAATACGCTAATCGTCAAAAAAGCTTAATAACATCTCAGAACAACAAGCACAGGAGAGATTCCCCGTGGAAGGATTATTCGTCGTCGCCACCCTGGCGGTGCTGGTTATTGTCACCATTGCCATGGGCGTGCGGCTGGTGCCGCAGGGTTCCAAGCACATCGTGCAGCGCCTGGGCAAATACCACGCCACCCTGAACCCGGGGCTGAATATCATCATTCCCTATGTGGATACCGTAGCTTACAAGGTCACCACCAAGGACATTGTGCTGGATATTCCCTCCCAGGAGGTGATCACAGAGGACAACGCGGTGATCATCGCCAACGCCGTAGCCTACATCAACATCATCTCGCCGGAGAAGGCGGTGTACGGGGTGGAGGACTACACCCTGGCCATCCAGAACCTGGTGCAGACCGCGCTGCGCTCTATCGTCGGTGAAATGTCCCTGGATGCGGCGCTGTCATCGCGCGACCAAATCAAAGCCAAGCTCAAGGCCGGCATCTCTGACGATATCTCCGACTGGGGCATCACCCTCAAGACCGTTGAAATCCAGGACATCAATCCCTCGCCCACCATGCAGCGGGCGATGGAAGAACAGGCGGCGGCCGAGCGCCAGCGCCGGGCGGCGGTGACCCGCGCCGAAGGCGAAAAGCAGGCGGCGATTCTGGAGGCGGATGGCCGCCTGGAGGCCTCGCGCCGCGACGCCCAGGCCGAGGTGGTGCTGGCCAAGGGCAGCTCGGCCGCGATCGAGATGATCACCAATGCCATCCAGGGGGATTCGCTACCGGTAACCTTCCTGCTGGGTGAAAAATATGTCGACGCCATGCGCGAGCTGGCGGCATCGGATAATGCCAAGACCATCGTCTTCCCGGCTGATCTGCCCGAGGCGATGAAGGGGATATTGCAGCGTTGATACTTGGCTTGGTGCAGACCCCAGTCGGACTTCGGAGGTCGGAAGTCAGACGCTGCTCGCTGCGCTCGCATTTTAGCGGCGCGTAGCGCCGCAAGCTTCAGACGTCAGACTTCAGACGTCCGACCACCAGCTACAAGGCAAGGCCTGCAACGCAGCCACATGAATTGCTACAGAGTGCAAAACATCGGAGCTCCACCATGGAACACACCTACCGCCTGGTCATCAGCTGCCCCGATCGGGTCGGCATCG